>JAHDCJ010000004.1:19841-28326 GCA_020629935.1 Saprospiraceae bacterium
GGTTCGCAATAATAATCAAATACGCCCTCATAAATAAACCATGATGCCCAAACATTATAAGGCATAAAACTCGCAATAAGTCCAAGTATACCTAAGACAATCAAACTACTAATGGAAGCCTTAACTCCACTAGCCATAGACTTCCTTTTTACTCGCTTTCAAGGTATTTAATAAAAGACTAGTGACTGTCATTGGCCCTACGCCTCCTGGAACTGGAGTAATAAAAGAAGATTTAGGAGCCACTGATTCAAAATCTACGTCACCTACAAGGCGGTAGCCTCTTTTACGACTAGCATCTTCTACTCTATTAATTCCAACATCGATAATAACTACGCCTTCTTTTACCATATCTCCAGAAATAAATCCAGGGATTCCAATAGCTGCCACAATAATATCCGCTCGTTGTGTTTCGGCAGCAAGATCGCGCGTTCGACTATGGGTTAATGTTACCGTACAATTTCCTACTTTTGCTTTACGAGATAATAATATACTCATTGGTGTACCTACAATATTGGAACGTCCAACGACTACACAATGCTTTCCAGACGTTTCTATTCCATTTCGTTCTAACATTTGCAAAATACCGTAAGGTGTAGCAGGAAGATAACAAGCCAAACCTTGTGCCATTCGACCAAAATTGATAGGATGGAAGCCATCAACATCTTTTTTAGGATCGATACGTAATGTTACTTTTTCTTCATCAATATGCTTAGGTAAAGGTAATTGAACGATAAATCCATCGACATAAGGATCTTCATTTAAATCGTCAATAATCGCAAGTAAAGCTTCCTCGGTGATCGAATCATCTTGACGAATTAAAGTAGAATTAAAACCTACTTGTTCACAAGATCTTACTTTACTTTTCACATAAGATTGGCTTGCAGGATCATTACCAACAAGCACTGCTGCTAAGTGAGGTATTTTTCCACCTGCGGCTTTAATTTCTGCTACTTGGACTGCAATTTCTTGCTTAATGGTTTCGGATAATGCTTTTCCGTCTAGGATGTTCATATGGAGTTGAATTAAAAAGGCTTACTAAACCAGAGTTTAATAAGCTTTATGTTTCACATTAAAATAAGCCGCCTTTTTTATACTTCTTAAGGAGGCAGTTATTTATTCTTCTTTTCTTTTCTGAATTTCATCTCGAATTTTAGCCGCTCTTTCATAGTCTTCTTTTTCCAACACTTCATTTAAAATTTCTTCCAAATCTTCGACCGAATATTCATCGTAACCTTTTGCTCCTTTGGTTTCTTCTTTGGCTTGTTCATCGTCATTTTCGCTTACCGATTCTTCTAAAATAACTCCAGCAGCTTCTAAGATAAATTCAAAGGTATAAATCGGACATTCAAAACGTACTGCAAGAGCAAGAGCGTCAGAAGTTCTAGAATCAATTTCATGTGTTTCGCCATCTTTAACGCAAATTAAAGTCGCATAAAATACACCTTCAATTAAATTATTGATGATCACTTCTTTTAATTCAATATGAAAATCCGAAAGCACATTGCGCATCAGATCATGCGTTAAAGGTCTGCTTGGACTCATTCGCTCCATAGCTACGGCAATAGCTTGGGCTTCATAACCTCCAATAACAATTGGTAATCGACGTACACCTTCTTTTTCACCTAAAACCACGGCATAATTGTGTGAAGCAGTAACACTATGAGATAAGGCAACAATATCGAGGGGAATTTTCTTCATAATTGTAGTTCAGCGCTCAATTATTGAGCCTTGTTTGCTAGCTAATTTACAAATTGAGGTCAAAAATAACAATTAAAATAAGAAAAAGAAAACCTATTCTTTTTTAAACGAATTCTTTAAAAAATAGGTTTTCTTAATTCTCTTTATTCTTTAATTGTATTATGCTACCCTTTATAATTTTTTAGTGCTGCGTTTAATCTTGGGACTACATCAAATAGGTCTCCAACTACCCCATAATCAGCGGCTTTAAAAAATGGCGCTTCTGGGTCTTTATTAATTACTACAATTACTTTACTTTGATTTACCCCAGCTAAATGTTGAATAGCTCCAGATATTCCAATGGCAAAATATAGATTAGGCTTGATGGCTACTCCTGTTTGTCCTACGTGTTCATGGTGAGGTCTCCAACCTACATCTGCTACAGGTCTTGAACAAGCAGTCGTTGCGCCTAAGATTTCAGCAAGTTCTTCTATGATTCCCCAGTTTCCAGGTTCCTTCATTCCTCTTCCCGCAGAAACTACTAATTCTGCTTCTGGTAATGGAACGGTTCCTTTTACTGTTTTCACTTCTTTTACTCGAACTCTAGAAGCAGGAATATCGACTTCCATACTTTCTGGGCTAACAGCGCCTCCAACTTCTTCAGGAGGGAATGTATTCCCAGATAACGTTAAGACCTTATTCTCGCTATTGATTTGGTATTCGGCGATTGCCTTACCAGAAAAAACATTTTTCTTTACTTTAAAACCTCCATCTAAAGAAGGAATTGTTTTGGCTGCGGTCACAGAACCTGCATTCATTCGAGCAGCTAATCGACCCACCAAAGACTTTCCAAAAGAGTCATGCGGCATAATGACTACATTTGCCCCAACTTTATCAGCTACCTGTGCAATGACAGCCGTATAAGCTTGACCATCAAATTGATTTAAGCTTTCATTACTAATGTGAACTACCTTAGTAGCTCCATATTTACCTAAATTTTCTGCACCTTCTGCTTTTCCTAATGCCAAAGCAATGACATCAGTTCCTAGCGCTTGGGCAGTTTTATGACCATAGGTAACCGCTTCAAAAGCAGATTTTTTTAATTGACCTTCTGGACTTGATACAAATACTAAAACAGACATAATTATTGTTTAGTTAAGTTATTTTAAAATGAATGAGTAGTTAAAAGACAACTACTATATTACTTTTGCTTCGTTGTGAAGAAGGTCTACTAATTTTTCCATATCTTCTGGATCAATGAGTTTAACTCCACTTTTAACTGGTGGATGCTCATATTGAGATACTTCTACTAAATTTCCAACTTCTACAGGTTCTCGAATTTCTAATGGTTTTTTCTTAGCCATCATAATTCCACGCATATTAGGAATTCGTTGTTCGGCCAGACCTTTAGCTGCAGAAAGCGCAAATGGAGTGTCCACCTCTAAAACTTCGGTTCCACCTTCAATATCTCTTGATAAAGTTGCTGTATTTCCTTCAACAGCCATTTCGGTAGCAAATGAGATAAAAGGCATATCTAATAATTCTGCGAGAATACCGCCCACTTCTGCTCCATTATAATCAATAGATTCTTTTCCTAAGAAAATCATATCAAAAGCTTCTTCTTTTGCATACGCAGCAATTTGATGTGCCACATAAAAAGCATTTTGAGGTTCAGCATTAATCCGAACGGCATTATCTGCTCCGATAGCTAATCCTTTTTGGATAACTGTTCGGTTCGATTCTGGGCCAACATTGATTAGGGTTACGGTTCCCCCTACCTGTTCTTTCAATTCTAGCGCACGAACTAAAGCATACCATTCATCATATGGATTCATGATAAACTGAACACCTTGTTCATTAAATCCGCGATTACCTTCAGTAAAAGCAATTTTAGCGGTTGTTTCCGGTGTTTTAGTAACGCAAACAAGTAATTTCATGGTATTATTTTTTCTTTAATAATTGTTTTCAAGCATAGAAACAATGCATGCATTGTTTTTGTTCGACTGCAAAGGTAATAAAGCATTGAAATTTTTGAAAGGCTTTTGCAAAAATCATTAGATATAATTTTATTTTTGTATCCTTGGGCTTTTAATAATCCCATTTTTCGTGGTTTTATCCATCAATTCAATACCATTTATGAAAAAAAGCGCTCGACTAGAAAAAATTCAACAGATGTTGAAAAATAATGCAGAGGATGCCTTCCTTCTTTTTGCATTGGCAAAGGAATTTGAAAAGCTAGGAGAAGATCAACAGGCATTGGATACCTATTCAAAATTAAAGGCCACTTCACCTAATTATGTAGGATTGTATTATCACCTTGGAAAGTGTTATGAACGATTGGAACAGATTGAAAAAGCATTTTTTACCTACAAAGAAGGCATAAAAGTTGGGAAAGCCGCAGGAGATCAACATGCCGTGAGTGAATTAGCTGGAGCAAAATTGAATCTTGGAGATGACGAAGATTTTGAATAAAAATAGATCTTATTTAAAGGACCAGTTTTCTTCTACGAAATAAATGCGTTTTTTACAAATACTCCCAATAAGACTGCCTATTCCAATACCAAGTATTGCGCCACAAAATACATCGCTTGGATAATGTAAACCCACATAAATTTGTCCAAAGCCAATAGAAATCGCCCAAAATGCAAGTAAACCAATAATCAATTTTGATCGCCCTCCTAATAATAAAATCAAAAAGGTAGATAAGGCAAAATGGTTTGTTGAATGTGATGAAGGAAAACTTTTCCCTCCCCCACATGGAACAATTTGATGAATATAAGATTCCCACTCGACTACGTTACAAGGTCGGACTCTATTAACTAAAGGTTTAAAAATTTTACTAGATAAGGTATCGCTTAATGCAATGGTGAGTACGGCAAAAAACAAAATAAGTAGACCTCGTTTTTTATAATTAATAGTTAAAAAAACGGTAATAAAAATATATACTGGAATCCAAAAATATTTATTTCGCCATAAAGGCATTAGACTGTCTAACCAATCGGCTTGCCAATTTTTATGAATAAAAAAGAATAGCGATTCATCCCAATAAATTAGTGTATCAAGCATCTTTTTTTGCAATCAAAATTAGTCGTGATGAAGAATGTTCATTAAAAGGTTGTAAATCATAATCGCCAAAGCTTTGAAGTAATTTTAACCCTGCATTTTCAATATAAGAAATTATCGCTGTTTTATCTAATGCAGCCACTTGTTCTTCAAAGGCAAAAAGTTGTCCCTCAGCTTCAAATCGTATTTTTTTTCTAATCTTTCCATTTGAAATTTCACGTTGAATATCAAAAGTAATTCCATCAATTGTTTTTTGTTCTTTTTCAACTAAACCTGCTTTCACCCAATTCAAATTTAGAAAATCCATAACAAAAATACCATTTGGTTTTAATCCTGAATATACATGATTTATGGCCCGTTGGTTCTCTTTTATATCATCAAAATAACCAAAGCTGGTAAAGAGATTGAAAATGACATCGAAATAATTGGAGCGGAAAGGTTTTCTCATATCATGCTCATAAAACTCAAGGTTTGGTAACACCGTTTTTTGTGCTTCCAAAATACTTTTCCTAGATAAATCTAATCCAGTAACTGTAAATCCTTTTTTGGCCAAATGTATGGCATGACGGCCTTGCCCACAAGCTAAATCCAAAAGGATCGAAGAATTCGGCAATGATAAATAATCAACCAAATTATCTACAAACCTAGCAGCTTCTGAATAATCTCTATGCTGATACAAAATGTGATAATATTTAGAATCAAACCAATCTGCAAACCATTCTTTTTTCATATTTCTAATCTAATTTTAATTACAAGCGGCCTAATTAATTTCTAAACTCATTCAATTAAACCAACATAAAACAATCATAATCAATAAATTAAAACCAACTACTTAAATAAGTACAAAAGCTCATTTTAAAAGTATTAGACCCAATGATAAATTGATTTTCCCTAATAGTACACATTTTAAAAGATAGTTTTAAATACATTCTTGCATTAATTTGAAAAAATGATCGAAGTTATTTCATTCTTTTATAAATTAAAAAAGGACTAAAAATGCCCCTTTTGTTGAGGTTTATCCTATTCCAAATAAAAAATAAAAAAGATCATTTACCTAAATCCTTCTGCATCCTTATTTATGTAGAATTAATTTTCTATTTTCGCCATGAAAATAGATTACATCTAAATAATGAAAAATAAATACGTTGGCATTAATTAAATCCATTTCAGGAACACGAGGAACTATTGGGGGGAAAATGGGAGAAAATTTAACTCCTTTTGATATTGTAGAAATGACTTCTGCATTTGGATATTGGCTTATCCAATCGGGTAAGACCCCAAAGATAGTTATTGGTAGAGATGCCAGAATTTCTGGTGAAATAGTAAGCAATCTGATTATTAACACCCTATTGGCTTTAGGGATTGATGTAGTTGACTTAGGTTTATCGACTACCCCTACCGTAGCTATGGCGGTACCAGAGGAAAATGCGAGTGGAGGAATCATTGTTACTGCAAGTCACAATCCAAAACAATGGAATGCGCTTAAACTTCTAAATAGCAAAGGAGAATTTATTACAAAAGAGGATGGGAAAAAAGTCCTTTTGATTGCAGAAGAAAAGGCTATTGAATTCGCTACTGTGGACAAATTAGGTACATTAAGTAAAAATGACAGTTACATTGATTGGCATATTGACCAAATTCTAAAATTAGATTTAGTTGATGTCGATTTAATAAAAAGCAAGAACTTCAAAATTGTTGTTGATTGTATCAATTCTTCAGGTGCCATATCTGTCGATCCTTTATTGAAAAAATTAGGATGTGAAAGTATTTTAATCAATGAAGAAACAAACGGTAAATTTGCGCATAATCCAGAACCTCTTCCAGAAAGTCTCAATGAATTGTCTAGAGCTGTCGCTTTTAATCAAGCCGATTTAGGTATTGCCGTTGATCCTGATGTAGATCGACTAGCTTTTGTTTGTGAAGATGAAGAAATGTTTGGAGAAGAATATACCTTGGTTGCTATTTCTGATTATGTTTTGAAACATACACCAGGATCTACTGTTTCTAATTTATCTTCTACTAAAGCATTGAAAGAAATTACATTAGGCCACAAACAAGAATACTTTTCTTCTGCAGTAGGAGAAGTCAATGTAGTTACCAAGATGAAACAAGTCGGAGCAGTGATCGGAGGAGAAGGTAATGGAGGAATTATCTATCCTGCCTTACACTATGGACGAGATGCTTTAGTTGGTATTGCTTTATTTTTAAGTCATTTGGCAGCTAACGGGAAAAAGCCAATCTCTATGCTACGCTCACAATATCCAAACTATACCATTTCAAAAAATAAAATTCAATTGACCCCAGAAATTGATTTGGATATGATTTTTGAAAAATTAAAATCAAAATACCAAAATCAACCACTCAATGAGATTGATGGATTAAAAATTGAATTTGACGATTCATGGTTACATTTGAGAAGATCGAATACGGAGCCAATTATTCGAATTTATGCAGAAAGTGATTCTGAAGTTACTGCGAATAGCCTAGTTCGTAAAATACAAACAGACATTAGCGAATTTATGAAAGATTAATACACCTACCAATGCGTGTATATTTCGACAATGCGGCAACTACTCCCCTAGCAGAAGAAGTCTTTGAGGCTATGGTTCCCTATTTGAAAAATCATTATGGAAACCCCTCTTCTATTCATTCCGCAGGAAGGAAGGCGCGTGCAGCAATAGAACAAGCAAGAAAAACAGTAGCTCGCTACCTAAATGCTTCTATAGGCGAGATCTTTTTCACCTCAGGAGGTACAGAGTCAAATAATATGGTACTCAAAGGAGCGGTGAAGAAATTGGGTATTCAACGAATAATTAGTTCGCCATTAGAACATCCTTGCGTAATCAAAAGTCTAAAAAGTATTGAGGAAGATACAAACGTTCAAATAGATTGGGTGGCTCATGATCATTTAGGAAGGATATCACTTGATCAACTTGAAGAGTTATTACAACAAAAAACGAAAAAGACGCTTGTTTCATTAATGCACCAAAATAATGAAATTGGCAATCGTTTATCTCTTGATAAAGTAGCTCAACTTTGCGCTGAACATCAAGCCTTATTTCATACTGATTCTGTTCAGGGAATTGGGTATCAACAAATCGATCTTCAAAAAACAAACATTAGTTTCCTTAGTGGCTCAGCACATAAATTTCATGGCCCCAAAGGCATTGGTTTTGTTTATATCAATAATAACAATCAAATTCCTCCTTTTATGGATGGTGGTGCACAAGAGCGAAATATGCGTGGGGGAACAGAGCATACCGCAGGTATTGTTGGTCTAGCCAAAGCAATGACTTTAGCCTATGATCACCTTGAAGAACGATTGGAAAAAATACAACAACTAAGAAATTATTTAGTAGAAGGCCTTAAAGATTTAGGTGATGTAAAATTTAATGGCGATTATCTTGGCCCTTGTCATCCTAAAATCATTAATGTTTCTTTCCCAGATAATGTAAAAAACAACATGCTCGTCTTTAACCTAGATATTGCAGGAATCTGTGCTTCTGGAGGTAGTGCATGTAGTTCTGGAGTAGAATCTGCCTCTCCTGTTTTAGCAGCCATTGATCCAACAGATACTCGACGTTCTGTTCGATTTTCTTTATCTCATTATAATACGATGGAAGAAGTCGACTATTTGCTTGAAAAGTTAAAAGATCACGCACAGGCATAAAAAACAGGCTGCCCGTGTAATACGAACAACCTGCCTTTTATATTCTTCTATCGAATGATTACGAATTAATCGTCA
>JAHDCJ010000004.1:28426-50954 GCA_020629935.1 Saprospiraceae bacterium
CCAATAAACTCAACAATGTACTTTTTCATAAATTTGTGTTTTAGTGTGAAAAAAAGATTAGTTAAAAGGGATTAATAGGGTGAAATAACAAACTTTATTCAATATTTTTTTCAATTATACGAATTTTAGACGTGTATACCTTTAACTTTGTCACTTTATTTTTAATGAAAAAAAAATTATTTTCTAAAAATCATGAAAATTGCAATCATAGGATACGGAAAAATGGGAAAAACCATAGAAAATATGGCCATAGAGAAAGGACATCAAATTTATTTAAAAATAGATAAGGAACATCCGCTGCATTTAAACTTGGATCGTCTAAGTCAAATAGATGTAGCCATCGAGTTCTCGCAGCCAGAAATTGCCTATTCGCATATCCAAACTTGTATCGCTCACGGTATTCCTGTAGTTTCAGGAACCACAGGTTGGCTAGACAAAAAACATTTGATTGAAGCCCAATGTAAGGAAACCCAAGGAGCCTTTTTCTATGCTTCTAATTTTAGTATTGGTGTGAATATCTTTTTTGAAATCAATAGAAAATTGGCCAAACTGATGAATGCCTATCCTGAATATAAAGTGAATCTTGAGGAAATTCATCATGTAGAAAAACTAGACGCCCCAAGTGGGACAGCTATTAGTTTAGCTGAAGATATTATTCAAGGTCTAGATCATAAAGCTCTATGGGTCAATACAGAAACTAACGAAGAGAATACCCTTTCCATTATATCTAAAAGAATTCCTAAAGTTCCAGGAACGCATCATATTCAATATCAATCGTCTATTGATTCTTTAGAAATCAAACATACAGCCCACTCTAGAACAGGATTTGCAATGGGCGCCTTAATGGCTGCTGAATGGCTAGTTGATAAACAGGGTATATTTGGTATGAAAGATTTATTAAATATAGGTTAGTTGTTTAAGGCAGGCGTTAAAACATTTTCTTCTAATTTTTGAGCTTTCCAATTCACCATTTTGGCGAGGCCATAACCTTCTAATTTATTATGGTAATAAAAAAGCAATTTCATTTCTTCGCAGATAATGTTTTTATCATTATTAAACCCTAAAGGTTCATTAGGATGATAAGCACCCAAATTTTGAATGCCATCTAAAATAAGTTCTTTAATATCCCCTTTTACTTTAGTAGATAATTTAAGCAATTCATTATCAGCAAATTTTAACAATACTTGTCGCAAATTATCTACTACTGCTCTAAATTCTCGATAGGTAATTTCTCGTTCTTCAGAAGGAATCCGTAATAAACCAAATAAATCAAGACTTGGGTGACGAGATCTTAAGATATTAAAAGCCGCATAAGCCACGACATGCGAGGAAAGGACAATATTTTCTTTGTGGAATCGATCTACAATAATGGTTGACAGTCTTTTCGTATACTCCATTTCCCTTTGTAAATTGGAAGTTATTTTGCCATCCGTCATAAAGTATGATTTTAGATCGACAATAGCTCCATGTTTATCTAGGCTTTCTCCATTTTCATTAACAAAATTACCCATTACATCAATGGGTTTTCCAAAAGAGAGTTGAATTTCTGAACTATCAGAAAATAATTTCCAAAGAAAGCGAACTACTTTAAAAAAGGTAAGTTCTCGTTTTCCTGGAATAAAAAGCTCTTTCCCTGTCCGTTGAAGATAGCTTGTAATTAAAGGTTGAGCTTCTAACACAAAGTTATAGCCGAGCACTAAAGGAACAATAAATATTTTCTCTTCTTTTTCTTTTTCAAATAATGAACGTTGTGCTTCTGTGACCGTGCCAAGCAATCCCATTTTGAGCTTTTTTTCAATCATGCCTGATCGTTCCCGTGTGCCTCCAGGAAAAAACAAGGAATGCGTTCCTCGTTCGATAGACAATTTAGAAAAGGCTTTTAAGGTTTCGAGATAAACCATATTCTTTTTCCTTCGATCTACTTTATAAGCTCCTAAACGATTCATGAAGAAGGCAAGAATTCCAGAATTAAAGAGATTTAATCCTGCACCATAAGACAATGCAGGTAAACCAATACTGTCAATACCCCAACCAATAAGAATAGAATCTAAATTGCTATAATGTGTAGGTACAACGACCACAGTTCCCTTTTCCGATAAACTTCGAATAGTTTCAATTTCTCCTCGAATCTTAAGTCGGTCCTTTAATTGATATCTTGCGCCATACAGCCGTTTTAGGTTTCTACTCGCTGCGGTATTTAATAAGCGATTGAAAAATCGAGAAAGAAATCCTCGAGCAAATCGATACGTAGGGATACTAAAATTTCCAGCAATTTCCGTTGAATACCGATTAATAATATCGCTTAAAATTTCCTTATCATTTTTCAGTACTTCCTCTCCTTCTTTATCGAGAGAGTGTTTAGTCAGCTTTCTTCTTAATTTCCCCCAAAACGAGCCTTCATGTGCTGGATCTACCTTCCATGGATTTTCTTTGATTCGAATTCGTTCTAAATAGATGACTTTTGCGACCTCTTCACTTAAATTTGTCTTATGCATTTCTAAGATCCGATTTAAGGTAAAGGCATTCACTTCTTTAATAAATTGCTCTTTATCCTGACTTAAGGAATAAATCGGCCATTTTGTAAAATCTTTTTCCACATAAGAATAAGTATAACTTTCTTTTTTCATTTCACCGTTACAAATTTATTCTACGAAGTTGTTTAAGAGTAAAATTAGAAGGATTTATTGGTTTCCCCTATAAATTCAAGAATTTCTTCTTTTCCTACGACTTTGGCAGAAGAACTAATAAACTGTTGAGGCAATTCCTCCCAATATTCTAAAAGGGCATCTTGAAACTTTTTAATATTCTCCTCTACCTGTTTCGGTTTAATTCGATCCGTTTTAGTATAAACGATTACATATGGAAGACCCAATTGGCCAAAGGTATTAATAAATTCAATATCTATTTTCTGAGGAGATACCATCGAATCAATCAATACAAAAGTACATTGCAATTGTTCTCGATTGCTAAGATAAGATTCAATCATTATTTTAAACTTGGCGCGTTTCGATTTAGACACCGTAGCATAACCATATCCAGGAAGATCGACCAAATGCCATGTTTTATTAGCCAAAAAATAGTTTATCAATTGCGTTTTACCTGGGGTGCCTGATGTTTTAGCAAGACTTCTTCGATCACATAACATATTGATTAATGAAGATTTTCCTACATTAGAACGACCAATAAATGCATATTCAGGCATCCATCGCTTTGGACATAATTTGTAATTTGGGAAACTTCCCACAAACTCAACTTCCTTTATTCTCATTTTCAAAAATAATTATATTAAATCGGCTCAACTTAATCATAATGACTGATAAAGTAAAATTACCAAGCAGTTGTTTTTTATTAAATTTGACATTTGAAACAGTCAAAATTGCCGATTTGTTCGTTATATAGGAAATTAGTCAAAAAAGAATTTAGATTAAACAACCATTGCCTTCAATCCACGTTAATATTTAGAGTATTTAATTTATCTTTGTACTTAGAAAATAAACGATGAACTATACACACAATAAAGTTAGGCCCTACGAAAAGGAAACATTGAGCAAAAAGCAAGAAATTGAAAAGATGTTCGATAGTGTAGCACCTAAATACGATTTCCTCAATGGTTTTTTATCTTTAGGTATTGATACCCTTTGGCGAAGAAAAGCCGTAAAAAAAATGGTAGTAGACCAACCTAAATACATTTTAGATATGGCTACAGGCACTGGTGATTTAGCTATAGAAATTGCTAAACAAGTACCTCAATCTAAGGTTATGGGTGTTGATTTATCAAAGGAAATGTTGAATTATGGGCAAAAAAAATTAGAGAAAAAACAACTTACGGATCGTATTGAATTATCTGTGGGTGATTCAGAAAACTTAAGCTTCGAAGACAATACTTTCGATGCTTCGAGCGTTGCATTTGGTGTAAGAAACTTTGAAAACTTAGATAAAGGGCTTACAGAATTGTATCGTGTATTGAAACCTGGTGGAAAATTGATGATTTTAGAATTTACAAAACCAACTATTTTTCCCTTCAAACAATTGTTTAACTTCTATTTTAAATATATTTTGCCTACGATTGGAAAATTTACTTCAAAAGATCCTAAAGCCTATAAATACTTATACGAATCCGTTCAGGCCTTTCCTGATCGAAAGCAATTTGTAAAAATTTTAGGTGATATAGGTTTTACTAAAAACGAGAGTTATTCATTAAGCTTAGGAATATGTACAATTTATCTTTCAGAAAAATAATATTAACAACCATCGGACTTTTATTTGTCAGTGTGATGTTCGGACAAATCCGTGGTACTTATAATTATTTAGACTTTGCAAATAAACCTTATTATTTTGGGATTACACTTTCATATAATACCTCGAACTATAAGGTCATTCATTCTGATGAATTTATCCTTAATGATAGTATTCAATCCGTTTTATCGCCCAATGGCCCTGGTTTTAATTTAGGTATTGTAGCGAATCTTAAAATTGGTAAGTATTTCGACTTTAGGCTTTTACCTACGCTCTCCTTTTCCGATCGACGCTTAGATTATTATCGTCCAGATTTAGATCGAATAGAAACTAAAAAAATTGAAGGGGTGTTTATTGAAGCGCCATTTTTGGTTCGATATAAATCTGCGCCATATAAAGATATTCGGGTATTTTTGGTTGGTGGAGTAAAATATTCCTATGATGTAGCCAGTAATTCTAGAACAAGGCAATCCGACAACCTAGTCAAGGTCTCCCCTTCTGATTTTTCAGTAGAATATGGGATGGGTGTTCAATTCTTTTTTCCTTTCTTCATTTTCTCCCCTGAATTTAAGGTATCTCATGGTCTGAGTAATATTCTCATCTATGATAAGGACTTGATCTATTCCAATGTCTTAGACAAAATTCTATCTAGAACATTTACTATTTCTTTCCACTTTGAGGGATAAACTTTAAGATAGCTTTTCTAATTCTTCTTTTACAAAATCGATAAGTTCAGGAAAAAACAATTGAAAGTCTTGTTCAAACTCGTCGTATTTTTCGACCAGAGTATGTCCTGCTTTAGCAATTGGTGATTTAAATCGAGTACGCTCTGCCATTTTTTGGAATACAAAATGAATACCTTCTATTTCCGCGTATTTTTCAAGCCAATTATGTGCAATCATTCTTGGAAGTTGCTTTTGCAGCTTAAGAGGCATTTCAGATTTAAACTCTGGCAAAACGGTATACGCATTTTCAGCAAACGTCTTTAATGAAACATTCGCGTAGGATTCCCATAATTTAGCAAGATAATGGTCGTAATAAATATCTACGATAACTGGAGCGTATTTTCCATATGGTTCATAAAGCCGTTGTTTGCTTATTTTAACCACTTCATGTTGATCTGTAAAATGGTCAATTTTATAATGAATTTGAATTCCTTTTTGAACTTCAGGCGAAAAGTTATCGAGTTGTGGTTTACCTTTTATAAAATCAGCCAAAAGATTTCCTACCATTATTCCAGGTTGGTCAAAAGATAAATAGAGATGAGCTAAGAAATTCATTGGGCTTTAGTTTAATGGTAAAAATAAAAAACCATCCCGAAAATTTCCGGAATGGCTTCTTTAAAGTGACTTTATATTTATTTTTTGGTAAATATTATCCTAAATAAGAACGTAATGCATTTCTATTAAATGATTTTCTTAATCTACGGATTGCACGTTCTTTAATTTGTCTTACGCGTTCTCTAGTTAAATTGTACATCTCCCCTATTTCTTCCAAGGTCTTAGGTTGTTGTCCACTAAGTCCATAGTAAGCATTTAATACTTCTATTTCTCGCGGAGATAATATTTTTAAACCTTGTCGGACTTCATCTTTTAAGGACTGCTCCATTAATTCATGATCAGGTTTGATACCAAAGCTTTCCATTACATCAAGCATAGTAGAATCTCCTTCATCCCCTTTTATAGGAGCATCAACAGATAAATGCCTGCCATTTCCTTTAAGCATATTAGTTACTTCCTTAGGTTTGATATCCAATAGCTCTGCCAATTCTTCCGCAGAAGGTTCTCTTTCAAATTCTTGTACGAAAGAAAGAAAAGCTTCGTTTATTTTATTATATGATCCTACTTTATTTAAAGGTAGGCGTACAATTCTCGAATATTCTACGATGGCTTGTAGGATTGCTTGACGAATCCACCAAACAGCATAAGAGATAAATTTAAATCCTTTCGTTTCGTCAAATCGTTTGGCCGCTTTCATTAAGCCAACATTCCCTTCATTGATCAAATCGCTTAATGATAAGCCTTGATTTTGATATTGTTTTGCTACAGAGACCACAAATCGTAAATTTGCCTTAGTCATTTTTTCAAGTGCAAGCCCATCGCCTTCTCGAATTCTTCTTGCTAAATCGGCTTCTTCGTCCGAAGTTAAAAGATTTATTTTTCCAATATCGCTTAAGTATTTATCGAGAGCTAAACTTTCACGAGCCGTAATTTTATTTGTGATCTTTAATTGTCTCATAGTTCTTTATTTAAGTAGAAGCTTAAAATGTGTTATTTTGTTTTGTTTTAATAGCCTTTTACAAACTTGTTATATAATAGTATACGTTGTAAAATTTAAAATGTTGCACTTTTTTCAAAAAAAACTTGACTTTATATAAAAAAGTACTAGGTATTAATAATTGTATTGTCAAGTATTCATGTCATTTTTTTTAAAAGGTACACTTATATAACACGAAAAAAAACGAAAAAAGTTTCTTAAAAAATGGTGTTTAATAGAAAAAGCCGCTAGTTCTGTCGAATTAGCGGCTTTTTAAATAACATTTTATAAAGAATTATCTTCTACGTCGATCATCTCGATCTCGGTTTCGTCGATTTCCTCCATTATCTCGATTATTATCTCTTTTACGTTCTACATAGCCTTCTGGCTTTTCCAACAATACTTTTCTAGATAATTTATATTTTCCAGATCGTTGATCAAATCCAATTAATTTCACTTTAATTGGATCTCCTTCAGAAAGTCCAGTATCTTCGATTTTTTCAATTCGAGTCCATGATAATTCAGAAATGTGAACTAAGCCAGATTTTCCAGGAACAAATTCGGCGAATACACCATAAGGAGCGATAGATACAATTTTAGCATCAAACTCATCGCCTACTTCTGGTACATACACAATCGCTTTAATTCTTGCTAATGCAGCTTCAAGGTTTTCTTGATTGGCACTAGATACGGTAACGACTCCTTTATTATCGACTTCTTCGATATTAACGATTGTTTCCGTTTCTTTCTGAAGTTCTTGAATAATTTTTCCACCAGGTCCAATGACAGCTCCAATAAAACTAGAATCGATGGTCATTTTAACCATTCGAGGTGCATGTGGTTTCAAATCTTCATTAGGTACGTCTAGTGTTTTATTCATTTCATTTAAGATATGAATTCGACCTTCTCTTGCTTGTAATAAAGCTTTTTCTAAACGCTCATATGGTAATCCATCAATTTTAATGTCCATTTGACATCCTGTGATTCCTTTATCTGTTCCGGTAACTTTGAAATCCATATCTCCAATAGCATCCTCGTCTCCTAAGATGTCAGAAAGAATTACATAATCATCATCATCAGAAATCATTCCCATGGCAATACCAGAAACAGGCGATTTGATTTTTATCCCTGCATCCATAAGTGCTAATGTTCCAGCACAAACGGTAGCCATTGAAGAAGATCCGTTTGATTCCATAATATCAGAAACGATACGAATCGTATATGGCATATCTTCACCTTCTGGAAGTACTTGTCGCAAAGATCGGGATGCTAAATTAGCATGTCCAACCTCTCTTCGTCCAGGTCCACGCATCATCCGTGTTTCTCCAACAGAATATCCAGGGAAGTTATAATGAAGGATAAATTTATTAAAGTGGAAATCTAATGCATTATCAATCATTTGCTCATCAAGCTTGGTTCCTAAAGTTAAAGATGTCAATGCTTGAGTTTCTCCTCTATTAAAGATAGCCGAACCGTGAGCCGCTGGTAAATAATCTACTTCTGTCCAAATCGGACGTACTTCATCTGGCTTACGACCATCTAAACGCACGCGTTTGCTTAATACCATTCCACGCACGGTATATTTTAAGGTCTTTTTATAGTATTTGCTGATTAAAGCTCCTTTCTCAGCCATCCACTCTTCACCATTCGCTTCAAGTAAAGCCTCTTTCATTGCGGCTTTTACTTCATCAAATCCTTTCTTTCTTGATTTTTTATCTAATGCTTTTTCAGCAACCTCTAAAATACCAGCTTCTACTAATTCTTTCACTTTAGCTTCTACATCTGCATCTTCTTCTGGAGGTGCTACTTCTCTTTTTACAGTAGCTTTTTCTCCAACCAACTCAGCAAGTTTAAGTTGAGCTTCGCACTGTACTTTTATCGCATCATGTCCAATTTTAATGGCTTCGATAAGATCAGCTTCAGAACATTCTTTCGCTTCACCTTCTACCATCATTACATTTTCAATTGTAGCCCCTACAATAATACTAAGGTCTGCTTCTTTCAATGCTTTTCGTCCTGGATTAACGACAAAATCTCCATTAATTCGAGCTACACGTACTTCAGATATGGGTCCAGCAAATGGAGCATCTGATACCGCTAATGCGGCAGAGGCTGCTAATGCGGCCATTGCATCAGGCATTACATCTTCGTCAGCAGAAATTAAGTTGATGATGATTTGAGTATCGTTCATATAACCATCAGGAAATAAAGGCCGAATTACACGGTCTACTAAACGGCATATTAAGATTTCGTTTTCAGAAAGACGAGCTTCTCGCTTAAAGAAGTTACCTGGAATTCTTCCTGCAGCTGCAAATTTCTCTTGATAATCTACAGATAAAGGAAAGAAACTTTGTCCTTCTCTCATTTCAGTGGCAGATACTGCGGTGGCGAATAACATGGTTTTACCCATACGAACGACTACAGATCCATCAGCTAATGTGGCTAATTTTCCGGTTTCAATTGATACTTCCCGTCCATCAGGAAGATTGAATGATACACTAGTAGGAATTTTTTTTCCCATTGTTTGTTGTTTAATTTTTTTTAAATATTCTTCTTGTTGTCTGATGCCAATTCATACCTACAGAATTGACCATTATATTACGGGAGTAAAAAATGCCCGTAAATAAAAAAGTGCTCCTCAAAGGGAACACTTTTTATTTTTTATTTTCGAAGCCCTAATTTCTCAATAAGTGCCCGATATGCCATAATATCTTTTTTTGCCAAATAATTGAGTAGACGCTTTCGCTTTCCTACTAACTTTAATAAAGACCGTTGACAAGAAAAGTCTTTTTTATTTGTCTGAAGATGCGCAGATAATTCTTTTATTCTAAAAGTAAATAACGCGATTTGTGATTGAACGCCGCCGCTATTTTTTTCGTCGCCGCCAAATTCTTTGTAAATTTCTTTCCGTTTTTCAGGAGGTAAGTAAATTGCCATTATAATTTTGTTTTAAAAAGTTTACCAATTGAGATTCCTATGAATCATTTCTTAGCGCTGCAAAGGTAGGCATTTTATATCAGTTTTAAAACTCTATTTCACTTTTTGTTTTTAATAGCCTTTTTTACCCTGTAACCTTGGTTTTTATTGGTTTAACACGCAATATTTCCATTTCACCCTCATTTTTCACAAAAATCAAATAAACTTTCCCATTAACCGTAATGGAAGTCATATCTTTGGTATTCCCTTTTATCAATAAATTCTCATTTTCTTTAGGCTTAAATTCTCCATTACCTGTACCATACAAAACATATCCTTTTGACCCATCATACCGAATCGTTTCTACTTCGGTATTATATATACCTCCTGCTCCAATGATATCGAGATGACCATCTTGATCAACATCCATAACCTGTGTGGTCAATGTGGGACCATGTTGGGCTATAGCAGGTAAAGAACTCAACTTAAATTCTTGATTCCCTTCATTTAGTAAAACAATAGACTCAAAACTAGTCGCTTCGAAATGTTGTGCTTCTTTTATTTTTTGTTTGCCATAAATTCCAGTCAAATCTGCTTCAGCAAAACTTTGAAACGTAGGAAATTTTTGTTTAATAAAAGGCATTTGTTGTGATGAACATTCTCTGCCTCTTACGGGCAACACTGTGCCCTTAGACTCTTTTCCTAAAACAATATCTAAAGAACCATTATCATCAAAATCATTGCAATACACATGAAATGGTTTTTCTAATTTTGCACCAAATTTATTATTCAATCCCAAATTTCCTACAACAAAATCGATATCTTGATCTTGATCAATATCGATCGCTTCAATACTATACCACCAGCCTTTAAGTTTCCCTAAACCGTGATCTCTCTTCTCCAATTTGCCTTCCTTATTTTCAAAAAACACAATAGGCATCCATTCACCTACGACTACCAAATCTAAATCTTTATCTTGATCGTAATCACAAAATACAGCATCGGTAACCATTCCTACTTTTTCTAAATCGGGTGCAGTTTCCTTGGGTACTTTTTTAAGTGTCCCTTTATCATTTTTTAATAAATAAGAAGCAGGTGTTGTAGGATATTTACCTGGTACGACTTTACCTCCAACAAAAATATCTGTCCAACCATCTTGATCAAAATCTCCCGCAGTTACTGCGAATCCACTATTCTGAACAATAGGAATTCGAGAAAGATCTTGACTAAAATTTCCTTTTCCATCGTTAATATAAATTCGATCTTGTAGCATACTCTTTTTCTCTACCGCTTCATTGCCTCCACTAACTACATACAAATCTTGATCTTTATCTCCATCAATATCAAAGAATACAGCACCCAAATCTTCAAAGGATTTTTCCTTTTCCCAAAATGATTCTTGAGATCGAACAAAACCTTCTTTATTTTGAATAAATAAAACCGCAGATTCATCTTTCGCTCCAGAAATAAACAAATCTTCCAAGCCATCTCCATTCACGTCGCCTTTGGTGATTTGAGGCCCCAGGGTAGACTGTTTTTGAGGCAATAATATCTCTTTTTCAAAATCATCATATACATTTTCTTTATGTAAAAAACCTAAGTTTAATGCTTTAGGATCTATTCGCTCAAATACCGTTTCGTCTTTATTCTTTACTATATCTTCCATTGCATTTTTAAAATCAAATTGATGAATTTGATTCGCGGAGGGTTTCAACTTTTTTTCCATTTTTCCATTTGGCCAAAGCACCCGAATTTCTTTAATTTCTGTATCTGCTCCTAAACCAAAGTGAATCATTCCATCCACAGACGAAAGATAACCTCGGTTTAAAAAATGCTGGATATATTGGGTGCTCTTTTCCGTTTCTACAAAGACTTCTGCACCTAATCCACTAGAATTATATTTCCCTCCTTTCAATTGTATTTGTACAAAATTACCTTGATGTTTATTTTCATAAAGGGAGGCTAAATCTTCCATATTATTGACGACTAAATCAAGGTCTCCGTCTCGATCTAAATCGGCGTAGGCAACTCCATTAGAGTTATAAGTTTCTTTTATTCCCCAACCATGAGTCACATTGGCAAACTGACTCTCTCCCATATTTTTAAAAAGATAATTTCTGATTTTTTGGGATGGTGCCATTTCAAACACTTGGGCCATCGTCATTGCTTGTCCTGCCTTATTTTTAGCCATTAAGTTTCGTCTAAAATCATTGTCCGTTACGTCTCTTTTTATTCCATTACTTACAAAAATGTCTTTTAAACCATCATTATTAAAATCTGCGATTAAAGGCCCCCAGCTCCAATCCGTTTTACTAATCCCTGCAAAATGAGCCACTTCACTAAAAACACCTTGTCCTTGATTTAAGAAAAACATATTGGCCATATACTGATGATGATAACCTACCGATACCATACTGTTAAAACTTTGTGTATTCATCGATGCCATATTTCGTTTAGCACGTACATGATCTTCGGATACCATATCCAAGACCAAAAGATCAGGCTTAGCATCATTATTAATATCTGCTGCATCGGAGCCCATGCTGTAAAAAGAAATATGATCCATATGCGTTAAAATTCGATCTTGGAATCCTCCTTTTTGATCATTGATAAACAAATGATCGGGTTCTAGATAATCATTACAAACGTAAATATCTAACCAGCCATCCTCATTAAAATCGGCAATAGAAGCAGATAAACCCCATGTTTTATTGGTCATTCCTAGTTGATCAGAGACTAAAGTAAATTTCCCAATATCGTTACGGTAAAGTTTGTCGGAAGTCATTGGAGAAACATTTCGTTGAATGTCTGAATCAATCTTCCCATTATTTCTAAAATCTACTCTATGATTAACTAAATACATATCTAAATCCCCATCTTTATCATAATCAAAGAAATAAGATTGGGTAGAATATGCGGAATCATCTAGGCCATATTTTGCAGCTAAATCAATAAATTGGTTTTTCCCATTATTGATAAAAAGCTTATTTTTTCTTTGTTCATCTGAAGCTAAAATTCCAGCTTTACAAATGTAAATATCTAAAAACCCATCCCCATTAATATCTACCATACTTACCCCATTCGTCCAACCTCCCTGATCTTCTAAATTAGCCGACTTCGTGATGTCTTTAAACTTCAATCCTCCTTCATTCAAATACAATTTATTGGCCCCTTGATTGGAGCTAAAATAAATATCGGGAAGTCCATCATTATTAATATCTCCAATGGCAACTCCTCCTCCGTTATAGATGTAAGGAAAATTAATAAAATTTAATTTTAAGTCCTCTTTAATTTCATTCTTAAACGTAATATTTGACTGGCTATTGGGTACCAAAGTGAATACCGTTTCAGTGGATTGTTTTCCTTGCCCTTGTGTAGTGCTTCCTTCTTTTTTATTACAAGTAGAAAAAACAATTAGGCCAATTAAGCATAGGAAAAAATGATACATATTTTTCATAGGCGAAGTTTCTTATATTGAGTTTTTCTAATATAAGAATTAATTTCCTCAATTAAGTACTCGGACAAAGGATAAGTTAGGGACTTTTAAAAAAATCTAAATAAGGGTTGTTTTGAATATTGACTCAAGTCATCGTATGACTACCATTCCATCACTAATCAAGCATTAAAGATCAATTCTTCTTACCCCATCTAGTTCTAAAATAAGATCTTTGCCATAAGCGGAAGCAGGCGTTTGGAATCCTGTTTTAAAATCACCATCTAGCACCTTCTGTGCAATCATTAAGGCCGTTTTTGCAGTTAAAGTATAACCTTCTGGTCCTACTAAATTTGCTGCTATCTTTTCTCCTTTCGCATTGGTCACTTCGCCCCAAATCAGGCTTTTAGCCGCGGCTCGTTGTTTCTTATTCGGTCCAGCAGGTATTCTATCAATTCGTTTTTTTAAATAGTTTTTGATAAAATTGGTCCTTACAATCCATTCTAAAAATCGTACGGAACGAATCCGTTTAAATGTCTTAGGAGGAATGGCCATAAACACTTCAATATTAGGAATTTTAGTATGAAAATAAGCAGTAGATAAATCTCCCCAAGGAATAGTCATTGCATGTAATGATTTTCCATCAAAAGGTATGATTCTATTTTTATAAGCGGTGGGTACTTTTTTCAATTTTCCATCCGCACGAATAAATCCACCATGTCCGATATTCTCCACTACTGTTTTTGCGGTACCATGAGAAACTACGGCTCCTTCCGAACCAATGCCCAAAGCCAAATGGGTAGCATCTGGCATTTTTTCTTTTAGATAAGCCGCCAAACAATCCGTAGGCACCACATCAAACCCAGTTCCAGGGATGAGTGTAATATTACTATTCTTGGCAGCCTCACTTAAAGACTGTCCCAATTCAAAAACTTCAATTTCTCCAGTAATATCGAGGTAATGTGTTTGGGTGTTGATGCAGGCATGCATCATGTTTTTAGCTGTATGAATAAATGGTCCTGCACAATGTAAAACTAAATCATAAGATTTAATTTTATCTTCAATTTCATCTAAATGATCTAAAGAAAAAACTTCAAATGTTAGGCTATGTACTTTTGCAAGTTTTTCAATCTTTGCTGCGTTTCGTCCTGCTAAAACGGGTTCTAATCCATAGGCATTGGCAAACTCGATAACTAGTCCCGCCGTATAACCATTGGCTCCATAGAGAAGAAACTTTTTCATATTGACTTATTTTAAAAACTTAGGATAGCATCCTACTATAAAGGCAAATTACCATGCTTCTTTTTGGGTAATTTAGCTACTTTATTTTCTAACATTGTAAATGCTTTAATCAATTTTATCCGTGTATTTTCTGGTAAGATAACTTCATCAATAAAGCCTCTTCGGGCGGCTCGATATGGATGTGCAAATTTCTCTGCATATTCTGCTTCTTTTTCTTTTAACATCGCCTCAGAATCATCCGCAGATTTAATATCTCTTCGAAAAATTATTTCTGCCGCACCCTTCGCTCCCATTACCGCAATTTCCGAATTTGGCCAAGCAAAATTCATATCGGAGCCAATATGTTTAGAGTTCATTACATCATAAGCTCCACCATAAGCTTTTCTAGTAATTACGCTTATTCTTGGTACAGTAGCTTCACAAAAAGCGTATAATAATTTAGCTCCATTTACAATAATTCCATTCCATTCTTGATCCGTTCCTGGCAGGAATCCGGGTACATCAACAAACACCAATAATGGAATATTATAACAATCACAAAAGCGTACAAATCGAGCAGCTTTTTTCGAACTATCTACATCCAAACAACCGGCTAAATGTATGGGTTGATTAGCTACTACACCAATACTTCGACCCGCAATTCGAGCAAAGCCAACGACAATATTTTCGGCATAATCCGCATGTACTTCATAAAAAGAATCTACATCAACTGTTTCTCCAATTACTTCTCGAATATCATAGGGTTGATTTGAATTTTCTGGTACAATATCATTAAGTTTTGGACGCAATTCATCACCTATTTCATAAGGCAATCGTGGCGGTTCCTCTTCACAATTTTGAGGAATATAACTCAACATTTTTTTGATCTGCTCTATACAATCTAGATCATTGGCAGCCGTAAAATGTGTAACGCCCGATTTAGTAGAATGCGTAGAAGCACCACCCAATTCTTCTGCGGTAACTTCTTCATTCGTTACCGTCTTTACTACATTAGGTCCTGTAACAAACATGTAGGAAGTATTTTCCACCATTATCGTAAAATCAGTAATTGCTGGAGAATAAACCGCACCACCCGCACATGGACCCATAATAGCAGAGATTTGAGGAATTACTCCCGAAGCTAGCGTGTTTCGGTAAAAGATATCTGCATATCCTCCTAGTGAAACTACTCCTTCTTGAATTCTTGCTCCTCCAGAATCATTTAAACCAATTAGAGGCGCACCATTTTGCATGGCCAAATCCATAATTTTACAGATTTTTTCAGCGTGGGTTTCAGATAATGATCCTCCAAAAACCGTAAAGTCTTGGGCGAATACATAAACTATCCTGCCATGTATTGTGCCATAACCCGTAACGACACCATCCCCATAAAATCGTTGTTTTTCCATACCGAAATCGGTTGATCTATGGGTGACAAGCATACCAATTTCTTCAAAAGAACCTTCATCCATTAGAAAATGGATACGTTCTCTTGCGGTTAATTTGCCTTTAGCATGTTGTTTTTCAATTCGGTCTTTTCCGCCACCAAGGAGGGCTTGGTCTTTACGATTTTGTAAATCTTGCACTTTATCTTTCATGGTCAATTGATTATAATGCAATTATACGGAATGCTATGTAAAAACAGAAAGAGAATGCATTGATAAAGAAGATTAATTGGTACTAGGGGGCTTCTTTTTCCATCGTTTATGCGACCAAAGCCAATTTTCAGGCTTAGATTTAATTTGTTGGGCTAATGCATCAACATGAATGGTCGTAATCTCTCCTTCTTTCGTTTCCTTGGGTTGATCTACTAAATGATCCATATTAAGTATATAATGGCCGCGTTTTATCCGACTTAAACGCACAAATATGACTGGATGATTAAACTTCTTAGCTATTTTTTCTGGGCCATTTTGAACCGCAGTCATTTGATTTAGGAAAGGAGTCCAAAAAATACCATTTTGATTGGATGGCGATTGGTCTGCTACATAACAAGCCACAAAAGTTTCCTTTCTATTTGTTATATAAAAACGAGCGACATCCCGCATGGCAACCATCTCTACTCCAAATCTTGAGCGCATATTATTCAATAGATTATTATAGAAGGTATTGCTTAACGGCTTGTAAACGACTACCATTTTTTGCTTTACTGTCAATGCTGAACTTAATGCAGCCCATTCCCAATTATTATAATGTCCGAGTACTGCCACAACCGATCTTCCTGCTTTTCGATAATCTTCTAAAACATCTAAATTTTCAATTTTGCATCGTTTTGAAATTGTGGCTTTGGAAATGGTCAAGGCTTTGATGGTTTCCACAATAATATCGGTTAGATTCTGATAATAGGCTTTTTGAAGATGGCTAATTTCTTCGTGGCTTTTATTAGGAAATGATCGTTTAAGGTTTTCTAAAATAACCTGCTTTCGATAAGCAAATACATTTTTCAAAAGGAAAGAAAAAAAGGAAGAAACAAGATATAATACTGGAAAAGGAAGAATAGAGATAGGATAAATAATAAGGAGCGACAAATAATACAATAAGCGATTCATAGAAAATCCTTAATGAATTTTTCCTTCGGCTACACAAGACACGCCTGCCAAACGATTTAATTTACTAAAACCCAATTCTAGTCGATGTACCCCTTTTAGCATCCCATTGGAAAAAGAAGATAATGGCGTCATATCTGAACTTTGCGGCATCTCCCCATCTTTAGGTTGTCGAAATTTTCGAATGAGACGAACCAAAGGATAAATCATTCCAAAAAAGTAATAGGTTCCTGTAATGGTACAAGATCGTTCCTTCAATAATTTTGACAAGGTATTCAAAGTATATCTACGATAATGTCCAAGAAAAACATCATGAGAAGACCAAAGATGTTTAAAGGCTGGTACCGTAACAAAAAAGTGAATATCCTTTCCTAATTTGGAAGTAATGTCTTCCATAATCGCATAATCATCTTCGATATGTTCCAACACATCCATGAGCATGATTAAAGCATGATTGATTCCTTCTGGCAAAAATCGAAGTTTCTTTACTTGTTGATCTTTGGTGGCTTCAATTTCTTCTAAGGTATAGTTTAAATCGATAAGGTAAACCTCTGTAATTTGTTCTGGAAAAGCTTGTAGTAATTCATAGGCAAAGAAACCAGAACCCGAGCCAAAATCTATGATAGAAAAAGGCTCCTTACTGTTTTTGATCATTTTTTTAAAAAAACGAAATAAGGGCAATTTTTTAGATTGATAATACCAATGCCTTTGAGGATTCACCCCATTTTCTAATTCTTTAAGATCCATTCGCCGCGTCTACTTTTGTTGTTGTTTCATTATTTTTTCAAACTTTTCCATTAGCAATTGCGCGGGTTCGTAGTCTTTTTCTTGAGCTAACGATTGTTTCAATAATTGTAAAGCTTCTGAACCTTTTCCTTGTAGGTAAAGTTTTTTGGCTTGATAATATTGCGCCCGAGCTTGATTGCCTTTTTGTGACCATAAATTAATGGCCATATCAAATGCAGCTGGAATATTCCCGTTATTTATATCGTATTTTTCAAGATTGATAGCCATTGTTTTTAAATCATTGGCTTGACCAGCAATATTGGCTAAGTAAAAATAACCAAGGTGATATTTATAATTCAGGCTTACTGCTTTTTCAAAAGTTTTCTTTGCATTAGGAATGTCTTTAGATTGCATATAATACAAACCTAATAATCCTAAGGTGGTTACATGCTCATCTGACAAGGCCATGGATTGATCTAATGCTCTTTTAGCCCTTGGCAAATCTCCTGATTGAATACAGACATTCGCTAGTTTTGTTAAGGCCGCTTCATTATCTGGGAAGGCAGCAATTTCTTCTTCATATTTCGCAATGGCCGCAGGATAATCTTTGACTTTAGCTAACTCATAAGCTTCATAATCTGGGCGATTATCTCGTTTAGTAATAGCAGCGAGTAAGGTATTATCTACTTTCTCTTCATAGATTACATTCTTTGGAGGCCAAGTCCCATTTTCTAAATATTTTTGATTGATAAAACGAGAATAGAATAGGGCATATTTCCAAGGACGTTCTTCTCGATCATGATATCGCACATAATACACTCGAATATTCGGATATTGCCGCATCAGGTAATGTTCGACAGGTCCTGCACAATTAGTTGCTATTTTTACTTCGGGCAATTTTCTAATTTCTTCTAAAGACATGCCATTTTTCTTAGCCTCTACTGCGGCTTTAGCTTCGGGTACATTTTCTAAAAACCAATCGCAAAGACCTTTCATGGAATTCATCCAATAATCGGTTTCGTATTTTCCAAAGGCGGCATCTACGCCACCAAATATTTCATTGAAATATACATATTGATATGGATGATTTTTTACCATCCAACGTAAAGGCAAAGCCATTAAAAGAAGGAGGGCTATCCAAAGTCCTGCTTTCAATCCAATATGCTTGGCTAAATCAAATCCTTTATTCCAAGCCCATGCCGCTAAAATGGCGAGGCAAGGATATATAAAAATAAAGTGTCTTAAACCATCATAAAGAGAAGAACCATTTAAGACTGCATAAGCCAAAGGAAAAATTCCTGCAAAAGCGACTAAACCTACACCAAAGATGGTTTTATCTTTTCTAAATAAAAATAATAACACTGGAGCGACCACTAAACCCAGCAAATAGAAAATAGGTGCAGTAATCGCTATCCAACTCGGGATATAGTACCAAGGCAATTCATCAGACCAATAATGACCGCCACCATAAAGCATTTGAATTCCAGTAGAAAAATTAGACATTTCACTTAAGGCTTCAAAAGGATTACTGAATGGCGCCATCTTGGCATAAGGCCAAAAGATCATTCCTCCAAAGAAGCTTAAGAGCGACATTACCCCTATTAATATAGCCAATCGGCTCAATAATTTGAAATTTTTAAGTTGTGTGCGAAGTTCTGTTTTGGCTAAAAAAGCAATTCCAGTAAATAAGCCTAAATAACCAATGAGCAATAATCCTCCTACCCGAATATTGATCGTTGCTGCTATACCAATCACCGCAAAAACAATGGCTTTTACGCCTGGTCTTGGCAATTGCTGAACAAACTGAATGATATACATTAATGCAAAGGTATAAGCCGCGGCAAAAGGAATATCTTTGGGGTTATTCATACTATGTCCAAAGATTCTTGGACTCAACACCATAAATAACATAGTCAATAAACCTAAACGCCAACTATTCGTAATGGTCACTGCTAATAAACCAGAGAACAAAATCAATAATACGCCAGTTAAGGAATTGAGCCAATGACGAAAGTCATAAACATCTCCACGTTTTCTAATGGTTTGTTTAAACGCTTCTTCTTCTCGATCTTTAATTTGAGGATCAGGCGGATTCGGGTTGTCGGCAGGATTTAAAGCCGCAGCTACATAATCAAATAATCCACCATAATATTTTAAGTTTTTCCACTCTAGATAATTTTGGTTTTCCCCGCCTGATTTAGCATGTTTCAATAATTTATCTCCATACACTCGTTGAGTTACTTCATCACCTGTAATTCCAAAATCTTTACTTAGATAAGGCATTAGGATGAAAAGGAAGATGGTTAAAAAAGCGAAAAGAAAACGGAATATTGGATGTTCTCCAGAGATAGATTTCTTTGTTAAATTTTTAAACGGACTAATAAAAAACCAATCGAGTTTGGTTTGAACGGAAATGAGTAAAGATTGCCAAAACATTTTGAAACCGTCTTTGACCACATCGATTTTAGCGCCATCCATATGCGTCCAATTGACAGGAAGATCTTTTATTTCTATGCCATTTAATTTGGCTTTATAAAGCAATTCTACATCATGCGCCCAACCTTTGACTTTAAGATTGCCAAAGAGTTCTTTAGCTATTGTTGCAGGGTATAATTTAAACCCACATTGAGTATCTCTAAAATTTAAGGAAGTAAAAAATTGAATAATCCAATTAAATATCCAACCAATAAACTTTCGATTAGAAGGACTATTCACCACCGAGTCTTCATGTTCCCTTGAACCAATTAAAATTTGATCATTTTGAAAAGTATGACCAGGAAGATTTTTTAGCCAATGAAATAATTGTTGTGGTTTGGTGGCCATATCTGCATCTAGCGTAAGTATATGATCTGCATTGGCAGCCTCTACCCCAACGACTAAAGCATTTCCTTTTCCTTTATTGGTTTCTAGATTGATTAATTCTACGCGTTGCGCATTGGGAAGCTCATTAATGAGCTCACTTTCTAATTTTCCTTTGGTATTGTCTTTACTCCCATCATTTACTAAAATCACTTCATAGTTGCCTTTCCATTCCGTATCAAATTTTTTAAGTGTTTTGATTAACAAAGAGATTCGGTCACTTTCATTATACAATGGAATGACTAAAGCTAATTTTCCTTCATATTTATGAGAAAAACTACTGACCGATTTTTTAGAGGTAACTTTCTTTTTCTTTGCCATAGAATAAAGTGATCAATTTGACCAAATGAAATAATCAACGTATAGAATAATAAATGGCGAAATTAAACATTTTTAATTTAAATATAGAACAGTTGTACGAGGAAGTTTATAGGGATGTTTCGAAGCGATACCTTATATATGCAAGCGATGAACTAATTATCCAAATAACACATTGGGATACAGGCTACATAAAATGGGGAATAGCTACTTAAAACAGCAAACTAGGACAAGGGATGGAAGTGGTATGCGCGGAGTGCAACGAGCACATAATAACGTACAGCCCGACCCTAAAAAACGCAGTTTTTTAGGGATGGCCCCAATGAATAAATTGATTATTTGATTTTCCCACGTAGACCCAGCTCAATCACTTCCAAATCTTTGACTAAACCTTGATCTATGGTAAAGCGAAGCAACGTTTTTACTTGATGAAAGCCATGTACCCCAGCGGCGCCTGGGTTCATATGAATAATATCACGCTTTTTATCACGCATGACCTTTAATATATGCGAATGGCCAGTGATAAAAAGATCGGGTAATTTTTCTTCTAGGATGGGAATAATGCGCTTACTATATCGACCTGGATAACCGCCGATATGAGTAATAAAGACTCGAACCCCTTCTAATTCGAAATGAAGGTTGAGGGGATAACGCACTCGAAGATCTGCACCATCTATATTTCCATATACCGCTCGAAAAGGTTTGAAGGCTTCTAGGTCGTCTGCAACTTTAAGATTTCCGATATCACCTGCATGCCAAATTTCATCACAATCTTTAAAATATTTAAACACTTTAGGGTCAAGATGACTATGGGTGTCAGAAATAAGACCAATTCTTTTCATATAAGTAAAACCTTTATGCTAAATCTCCGTATGATTTAATGTTGTGAACGCACAATATAACTTAGAAAGCTTACATTTTGGAAATAAAAGCGGAAGAATTCGTCTATAAAAAGTAGAAAAAGGGCGAATTTGATCGAATAAAAGACACATTTAATCAAAAGTTTTCATTCCATGCTAGGTAACTATAGTTTATTACTTATATTTGCACTCATTTTATAAAATTCTCTATTCTCTTAATTAAAAATGGTTTAAAAAATGCAAGGAAAAGGATTAATTAAATTTTTCCTGGTAGCATTGATACTGGTAACCCTTTATCAATTCTTCTTGATGCTTCCTACACGTAGTGTGGAAAAGAAAGCACGAGAATATGCTGCCCAAAGGACCGGAGATGCCAATCCGGACTCAGGTGACTTCCGCGTACAGGAAGGAAAATACTTGGACTCAATGGCAAACGAATCCGTATTGAATCTTGGATTCTACAATTTTACGTACCAAGATTTGAAGAAACGGCAATTACAACTCGGACTTGACCTTAAAGGTGGGATGAGTGTAACTATGCAAGTTAGTTTACGTGAGTTAATCAGTAAATTATCAGGCGAAAGCAATGACAAAGACTTTTTAAAAGCCATTCAATTAGCAAGAGAAAGAGAATCTAATGCACAATCGGACTTTGTTACCCTGTTTGCCAACGCTTGGAGTGAAGTAGCCAATGGAAAAAAACTAGCCAGTATTTTTTCTTTAAATTCTTCTTTACAAGATCAAATCAATTATTCGACTTCAGATGCGGATGTGATCAAAATCATTCGAGAAGAAGCGGATAAAACGGTAGACAGAACATATAATCTAATACAACAACGTATTGATCGATATGGAGTTACCCAACCCAATGTAACTTTAGATAAAAGTACCAACCGTATTTTTGTAGAATTACCAGGTGTAACCAATCCTAAAACAGCTAAAGATTACCTTGTTAGCACTGCCGAATTGGAATTTTGGGAAATGTATACTGGACCAGAAATTGCACCTTCTTTAAATCGATTAGATTTAGCTTTAAAAGCAAAAGAAGGAACCAATACGTTCGTTGATATTGATAGTTCTCAAATGGTATTTGACACCCTTGGTCTTCGTATAGATTCTGTCTATATGGCTAATAAGGAAAAGATTGACAATCAAGG
>JAHDCJ010000004.1:51054-95549 GCA_020629935.1 Saprospiraceae bacterium
GTTTCTGCACCGAATGTAGTTGGAGAAATTGGAGGTGGTAACACCGAGATTTCTGGTAGCTTTACTTCTCAAGAAGCGACGAACTTAGCGAATATTTTAGAAATTGGAAAACTACCTGCTAAGCCTGAAATTATTAGTTCAGATGTAGTAGGACCAACTTTAGGAAAGAAAAACGTAACTCGAGGTATCACTTCTCTTGTAGTTGGGGTATGTTTAGTCCTTATGTTTATGATCCTATACTATGGTTCAGGAGGTATCGTTTCTATCTTGGCTTTGTTTGCCAACTTATTCTTCATTATTGGAGCTTTAGCATCTTGGGGAACAGTATTAACTTTCCCAGGTATTGCAGGTATCGTATTGACGATTGGTATGGCAGTAGATGCCAACGTGATCATCTTTGAACGGATACGAGAGGAACTTCGAGATGGTAAAGCTATGGGAGCTGCAATCCGCGATGGATTTGGACACTCCTACTCTGCCATTGTCGATGCCAACGTAACGACCATCTTAACGGCATTTGTCTTGGCTTATTTCGGACAAGGACCAATTAAAGGTTTCGCTGTTGTTTTGATTATTGGTGTAGTTTGTTCTTTATTTACTGCGGTTCTTTGTTCTCGTTTAATGATCGATTGGTGGACAGAAAAAGGTAAAGAAGTGAACTTCTTTACTAAAATCTTTAAAGATCCATTCGCTAATTTAAACATTGACTTTGTAGGAAAAGGCAAAACAATGATGACCATTTCTGGTGTAATCATTTTAGCTGGTTTGATTTCTTTCTTCACCCTAGGCTTTGAATTAGGCGTAGATTTAAAAGGAGGAAGAACCTATACCATTGCGTTCCCACAAGCGGTAGACAATATTGATAATTTACGAACGGAATTGACTAAATCGCTTGGCGGAGAAATGCCAGTTGTTAAGAATTTTGGAGGTAACAACCAAGTTCAAGTGACGACGAGTTATAAAATATCCGAGCGTTCAGAAACTATTGATGAAGAAATTACATCTTTAGTTTATAATGGAGTCAATGCCTACACAGGCGGAAAGATTAATGATATAGAAGCCTTTAATGATACTTATCTACAAAGTTCGGTAAAAGTAGGACCAACCATTGCGGATGATATTCGACAAAGTGCCTTTTATGCTACAATAGTGGCCTTGATATTTATCTTTGTATATATCTTGATTCGATTTAGGAAGTGGCAATATGGTATGGGAGCGATTGCAGCCTTATTCCATGATGTTTTAATCATCTTAACGCTATTTTCTTTATTCCATAAATTCCTCCCCTTCTCGTTGGAGATTAACCAAGCATTCATTGCTGCGATATTAACGGTAGTTGGTTATTCGATCAATGATACGGTAGTTGTATTTGACCGGATTCGGGAATTCTTTAACACTTATTCTACAGGAACGAAGTCGAAAAATGAGATTGTAAATATGGCGGTAAATGCGACCATATCTAGAACGATCATTACTTCATTAACGACTGCTTTCGTAGTATTGATGTTATTTATTTTCGGTGGAGAAGTAATTCGAGGATTTGCTTTCGCTTTATTGGCAGGGGTAATCGTCGGAACCTACTCTTCTGTTTTCATTGCGACACCAGTGGTCGTTTTCTTAACTAAAGAAACCGAGTTAAAACAAACAGGAGGAGCAAAGACAAGTACTGAAAAGAAAGGATATGTGAAAAAATCACAGCAAAGCGTTTAAGCATTTGTTTGATTAAATAAAAGAAGCCCTGATTTTTTAAAAAGTCAGGGCTTCTCCTTTTATGAGCCAATGCCCATCAGAAGAAGTGTTCCATTCTTTTTCAAAAGTGATCTTTCCTTGGTTTGCCTCAAAGTCGTCTTGACTAAAAGTGAATGTTTCAAACCCAATGAGGGTATCTTTTTTGAGTAAGCTCCAAAAATTTTGTAGCAGTGATTGATTGCTGACTACGGCGTTCGTAACTTCGCGTTCAATTTTTTGAGCCATATGATCTGCTTGGCTTTTAAAATAATTTAAGACAGAACCATCTACGTCCTTCAAGTCTACCATGCGAGGGTCAAAAGCTTCAATCATTTCATTTAAGCTTTCTTCTACCATTCGATTTAAAGTTTGATGACCAGCCTCTACCCCTTCCAAAGAGACATTTTTCTTTTCCATTAGAATAACGATTAGGCCGCAATTTCCTGCCGCTTTCTTTTCGAAATGAGGAATGTGTAATGGAGTGAGTTTTGTACGCCAAAGCCCAATAGATTCGGGCACTTGAACTTCATTTGTAGAAGACAAATCTACATTACCTAAATTGCCATGGCTCCCTTCTGTAAAATGAAATTTAGCTTTTCCTTCTAACCTAAAATTGTCTTTTATAGTAAGGCAACTTCCATCTATTTTAAAGAAGATATTCCAAAGGTATGGTTTAGAATATTCTCGATTAATATCTTGATCTAATCGTTGAACTTCTTTTAATTTTATGGCTACACTTAAATCCTTCATGTGAAAATATTTTCGCTTTCAATTCATTTTAACTAAATTACGAATATGAAATTAAAAATTGGATATTTTGTATTGATTGGGATGCTTTTTTTAGATTTCTCCTGTAATCTATTGATGAAAAATCCAGTGCCCAAATTTCAGATTACCCTTAGTCCTGATTATGCCGAATGGATTCAAGATTTAAGTTTCGCCCCTTCAAATTCTCCCTTTAGTCTTGCATTAGAAACGATCAAAAATAATCATACCAATCCACCAATCGATCCTTTTGACGCCTTTCTAAACCAATATAAAAAAACATCGAATGCCATATCATTAAGTTCTTTTTTTGTAGATAACGACCAGTTAAATGGCTTAATTAATGAAACGCATAGCAATGAAGAAACCATTAAGCTATTGAAAACATTTAGAGAAGAGGAAGCATTGCTTACTTGTCAAAAATTAAGGGAGCGTTTTAAAAAATCAGAGAAAGATTTTTTAATGATTCGATGGGATGAAGCCGATCAAAAGATTAAAATTAGCTTGCCCTTTGAACCCGAAAAAGAGGAATTATCTCCTTTATTTAAACGGGCCAAATTGGAGATCTCTCCCCTATTTACACGTATGGAGATCATGCCTAAAATTCAAGAAGCCATTCAACAAATGAATATTGGAAATAAAGAGGAGATGTTGGAATTATTTAAAGAAGATCAAAATAGAATAGCCTCTGTTATTTGTATCGCCACCATTGATCAACATAAAAAAATAAATACTTTTTTAAGTAATCGTTCTACCCAACAATTTTTACCTGTTCCTAGCAATTTCTATTGGAAAAAAAGTAAAAGTCCAATCAGTGAAGAGTTGATTTATGAATTATATTTTACCCGCGAAAATAGTAATGGATCATTTTATCCTCATGTAATTGACTCGGAAATTATAAGAGATCAATTTCAAAATGAGCAATTGATTATTACTTTTGATGAAGCAGGCGCCAAGAGATTTGGAACAATGACCAGTAGAAACTTAGATAAACAATTGGGATTATTAATCAACAAACAATTATTGTCTGCTCCAACAGTGATCCAAGCTATTCATGAAGGAAAAGTGGCTATTAGTGGAGGAGATTTACAACAAGACTTGAACACATTTCACCATCTTTTATCCTTAGGACAATTGCCTTTTAGTTTTATGGATATAAAAGAAGAAAAGATCAAATTAAATTAAAGCTTATGCTACAAGATTTTATCAGTTATTTGACCAAAAATATTGGTATCCAACGTGATCAAAAAATATTACTTGCCGTAAGTGGAGGAATTGACTCTGTAGTGATGGCTCACTTATTTTACCAAGCGCATTGGAATTTTGGTATTGCCCATTGCAATTTTAAGCTTCGTGGAGCGGATGCCGATGCGGATGAAGCTTTTGTCAAAAAATTAGCGCAGGATATGGAAGTCGACTTTCATGTAGAATCTTTTGAGTTAGCAAAGATTGCTAATGAGCAAAAGCGGTCTATTCAAGAAATGGCTAGAGATTTAAGATATGATTGGTTTAATACCTTGCAAGATGAAGAAGGCTATACCTATACCGCCACTGCCCATCAGTTAAACGATATTGCAGAGACATTGATTTATAATTTATCTAAAGGCTGTGGCATCGCAGGATTACATGGCATTCCAATGGTTAATAATCGGATTATTCGTCCAATGCTATTTGCCAAAAGAGACCGTATTGTACAATTTGCCGATAAGGCAGCCATCTCTTATCGAGAAGATGCGAGCAATTCGAGCACAAAGTATGACCGTAACCGAATTCGAAAAAATGTAATTCCAGAATTAAAGGAGATTAATCCAGCTTTTGAAGAAACGATTTGGGCAAATGTACATCGTTTTAAAGAAATTGAATGGTTGTATGATTATGCCATTCAGCAGTTGAAAAAAGATTTGGTGCAAATAAAGAATAATCAGATGTTTATTCATTCGGCACGGCTCCAAGTGATCCCTTCAAAAATCAGTCTGTTGTTTGAATGGTTAAAACCCTATGGATTTCATAATGATCAAGTAGCCCAAATAGCAGAAAGCCTAGGCAAGCATAGTGGGAAACAATTTTACTCTAAAGATTATCGAGTGATCAAAGATAGAGACTATTTAATTTTATCGAAAAGATCAACAGATGATGAGCAGGCAAGTACCTTTGAAATTATTGGAGAAACTCAATCATTCAATATGCCGCATGGTACATTGATAAGTAAAGTATCTGAGGCAAAATCTGTACACATTCATTTTGATCGAACTTTAGCTTATTTAGATTTTGATAAATTGAATTTTCCTTTGACCCTTAGGCATTGGAAGCAAGGTGACCAGTTTCATCCTTTTGGTATGGAAGGAAAAAGGCAAAAGATAAGTGATTACTTTACCAATCAGAAATTGAGTCTTTTGGAAAAAGAGAAGGTTTGGTTGCTTTGTTCTGGTGAGGATATTTGTTGGGTTGTGGGTTATCGAATAGACGAGCGATTTAAGATAACAGATCAAACGGAAAAAGTATTTGAGATGGAATGGCAATGGATATAAAAAAAAAGCGTCTACTGATTAGTAAACGCTTTTCATATTTTGTTTGAAATGATTTAACAATTCAATATTTTCATTTTTATAATTTCACAAATTTCATCGCTTTAGAATACCAATCTTTTCCTTTGATTTGGATGAAGTAAGTTCCTGAATTCAGTTTTTCTGATTTATATTCTAAGTAATTCTCTCCAACCAAAACATCTATAGATCGAAGTTCGATTATTTCTCCTAGAATATTAGAAATTACTAAATCAGCTTCACCTTCATTTTTTGAATTAAAAAATTCAATGTTTAAAGACTGTGAAGATTTTAATGGATTAGGGTATATTTGAGTAATCACATTTACTCTTCCTAACATTCCACAATATGGAGAGACAAGTAAAAGATCTGCGAAAAAAGTCTGATTACCAAAAATATCAACTAATATTAATTCATAAAAGTTTTTAGGTCCATCTACTAAATCCTTAAATTTATATTGTACTGGGTCATCTGAATTTCCTGCTGCAGGAATAATCCCAATTGTTGTTGTATTACCCAAAAGTGAAGTTTTTTGAAGAATAAAATGACTGGTATTGGTTTCAGTTTCAGTCATCCATTTCAAATAATTTAAGCATAGATTTGAGCTTCCAATAAAAGTTTGTGGAGCTGGCAATGTTGGGCAAGCTGAATCTGAGCAATAAGAAAAATCAAATTGTTCTACAACGTTCACAGGTACTGGGCTTGGATCAAAAGGATTCGAATTAACCCTAAAAATTTTGGTTGAAGGAAAATCGTTTGCCCCATTCCAATTAAATTTAAAACATATTGATGGATCACTTAAAGTCACTCTAATTGTACCAATAGAATTCCATTCACCTGGTTGTAAACATACACCATTACCAGAAATATCTATATTATAACTCACCAAATTACTATCAGAACTTCGTAAGGTATGAGGATCGATAATTGAAGTTTGGCCACAATTATCAATCCAAATTCCTGAGCTTCCAGATGACCCAGAATTACTAAATAATGTAAAATCTTTAATCCAAATTGGAGCTGAATTTGGATTCAAATTTCCACTAAAAATATTCGGCATTGGATCTACGCTTCCATTTAAAGGATAAGTCCACCTTAAATTTGCCTTTAGAAAATCAAAAGAAGGAGAACCTGGTGCCGCTCTAACCTGAACATCTAACAATAATTCGTTGGTGGTACAATCAAGATCAATAACCTCAAAACGAGTTTCTGCTCTAGGCTCCTGAGCGTATGTGATTGATGTAAATAAAAGACAAAGGAATAAAATGTAAAATTGATGATTTCTCATAGTTATAAATAATTAATTACCAGAATAACCTGGAATGATAAAATAAGGTGATTTTATTATTGGAAATTGACTATCCAAATAAAAGCGAATTTTTATCTATTATAACTACATGTGAGGGACATAGTATTTGATTTCTATGGACCAAAGCTAACAAAATAAAGTTGCAAAATCAAGTGGGTAAACAACTTAGTAATTAACATTATATTATCAAATGATAGACTATAGATAGTTGTTTTTTTAAAATAAAAAATGTTTAATCAGTATACGTATTGTTTTATAATAGATTATATAATTTCATTATTCATATTTCAATTCGTGTTATGCTCTAAGTCATCAATTATAATTTTTTATTTTTCAAAAAAAAGAGGCTATCTCATATAGCGGCAATCTTTTTTTGTATAAAAAATTAAAAAAAGAATTATAAATTTCGTATTTCATATAATGAAAATCCCTAGTTTCAAGCCTTTTTAATCCTCATTAAATAAGCCTTCTCCCACCAAGTTTGGAGGATTTTATCCACTCGAATCATGTAGTTCGTTTGATACAACAGATAGTAGATGAGCCTTTGACCCTTAGGCATTGGAAGCAAGGTGACCAGTTTCATCCTTTTGGTATGGAAGGAAAAAGGCAAAAGATAAGTGATTACTTTACCAATCAGAAATTGAGTCTTTTGGAAAAAGAGAAGGTTTGGTTGCTTTGTTCTGGTGAGGATATTTGTTGGGTTGTGGGTTATCGAATAGACGAGCGATTTAAGATAACAGATCAAACGGAAAAAGTATTTGAGATGGAATGGCAATGGATATAAAAAAAAAGCGTCTACTGATTAGTAAACGCTTTTCATTTCTTTCATTAAAGTCTTATCGCTCTTCAATATACCCTCGTATATTCCAATTGATATTAATGGCGCCTCCAGTCCGTGTACTGAGTGTTGCCCATTGTCCATCATTCGCATCCCAAGTCAAATCGCCATTGGTTACTGTTGGCCCTGGATCACATCCCATTGTTCGTTGTTCTTCAGGATGCGAGAATTTTACACTTAGCCAAAGATCTTCTTCTCCGTTTATCGTTATAGGGTTTGCCAGCACGTGTGTATTCCAGGCATTTGCATTGATTTGGCTCAATAGATCTACTTGATAAAGCACAGAATCTGGTGTACTGAATCCACTTCCTTTGTAAATAAATAATTCACAATTAGAAGGTAAATCTTGAATATAAAAACTTACTTCTTTTAATTGGTCTCCGTTGAAGGCAGCCATTCTAGAAGCTAGAAACCGAACGGCTGCTTCGTAGGTATTACCGGGTAAAGAAGGAGCCGATTGATTAGGGCCATCGACATTAAGTTCCGTTAATTGATCTTCAGGTGGATCTTTTTTGCAAGCGGAAAAAGTCAGGGTGGTTCCGAGTAGACAGATGGCCAATAACATAGGCCATGGTCGTTTTTTAGTAAGTTGAATATTTTTTTTCATCGTCTAAAATTTTATAAAGTTAAGGTTATTACAATAAATACAAGAACCATACCTTAAACAAAAAAAGCTACTCGATATCGAGTAGCTTTTTTTGTTTTTTTCAATTTTTCTTACTCGTATCTATACGGTAGAACTTTAGAATCTTTTACGGTAGAAAGCGTCATTAATGTTTTTAAACGTTCAATTTCTTCAATTTGAGAAAGTGTTTTAAAAAGTAATTGTTCATAAGTTGGAATATCTTGACAAACAATTTTTATTAAAAAATCGGCTTCTCCAGTAATGATATAACATTCTGTAATTTCTTGAATACTTTTCACTTTATCTAAGAAATTATTTAGTGCGTTTTCTTTTTGCCAAGCGAGGGAAACAAGCACAAATGTTTTTACACTTAATCCAATAGTTTGTGGATTAACCTGTGCGTGATAACTTTCGATTATTCCAGACTGTTCTAGTTTTTTTACTCTTTCTAATGTTGGAGCTGGAGATAGACCAATATTTTTAGAAAGATCAAGGTTTGTTATTTTACTGTTCTCTTGTAAAATTTGAATGATTTTCAGATCAATCTTGTCTAATTTGTTATTAGGCATACTTTCAATGAATTTTTATGAAAATAGTTATTGTAATTATCTGTTTGAATCTTTTCACATCACTCAAAAGATAAATTACCTCTTTAAAAATAGCGTTTCTATTTCAAAACGAGCATCCCGAAGGTATTACTATTTTTTATAATTTTCAAAATATTGATACACTTTAATAAAAAATAACATTCTGAAAATATCATCAAAATCAAAATACTACCCAATAATATTTGCCAATTTATAAAAAAAAAAGCGGAATTCACTTCAAAATACGAATGTGAATTCCACTAATATATTAATTTTCAAGTATCAATTATGGGAAAATACCTAAAGAGATATAGTCACTACCAATTTTTTCAATAGCGCAAACAAAAGCTGCTTGCCTTAGATTGGTTACTTTTCTATTTTTCTTTAAAATAGTACGAATTGCTCGATAAGAAGTGATCATTGTTTCCTCTAATCCAGAACGAACTAAATCAATTTCATCCGCTCCTCGTGTAAGGAAATTATGTTCTTTTTGACTTAAGGTTTTACCTGTTAACCGAAGTACTAGACTTACCAAGTTTTCATAGGTTTGCTGATCAAAGCGTTTTTCTAATCGTCCAAATCGCATGTGTGAAAGGTTTTTCAACCATTCAAAATAAGAAACGGTCACACCACCTGCATTGATATACATATCAGGAATAACCATAATTCCTTTTTTCAAAAGAATCTCTTCTGCATCCGGAGTAACAGGTCCGTTTGCTGCTTCAGCAATAATTTTTGCTTTAATTCTATTGGCATTAGCTCCAGTAATAACTTGTTCTAAAGCGGCAGGAACCAATACATCACATTCTAATTCTAACGCATCTTCTCTTTTAGCTAATTTTTTAGTTCCTGGGAAACCAATGATTGATCCTGTTTTCTTTCTAAATCGTAGTAATTTTTCTACATCAATTCCATCAGGATTATAAATAGCTCCTTCATATTCAGCTACCCCAATAATTTTCATTCCTCCTTCTTTTTGAGAAATAGTAGCGGTATAAGATCCTACATTACCTAAACCTTGGACAACCATTGTTTTTCCTTGAGTTCCAGTAGTAAGTCCTAAAGCTTCCATATCATCTTCAAAGCTCATGGCCTCTCGAATACCATAATATACTCCACGGCCTGTAGCTTCTGTTCGTCCATTAATACCATTTTGATTTACAGGCTTACCTGTAACACAACCGACGGCATCAATTTCTCCATTTTTAAATGTCGTATAAGTATCTAAAATCCACGCCATTTCTCTTGGGCCTGTTCCATAATCTGGTGCAGGTACATCAATACCAGGACCGATAAAGTTTTTACGGATTAATTCAGTGGTGTATCGTCGAGTAATTTTTTGTAAATCGGCTTCTTCATAGCTACGAGGATCAATTTTGACTCCTCCTTTAGCTCCACCAAAAGGAACATCTACAATGGCACACTTATAACTCATTAAAGCAGCAAGTGCCATTACTTCATCTTGATTTACAGACATTGCATAACGAATACCTCCTTTAGTTGGTAGACGGTGATGACTATGTTGTACACGATAAGCTTCTATAACGTGGTAGTTTTTTCCAATTTTAACTGGAAATCGCATTTGGTACACCGCATTACAAGCTTTGATTTGTTCAAGCAGTCCTTTAGGCAATTTGGTTGCCGAAGCTGCATTGTCGAAATAATCTTCCACGCTTTGGAAGAAACTGTAGTTCTTATTACTCATGGATTATTTGTTGTTAAAAGGCAATATATTTGGTTTATAATTTAAGTAGCTCTTACAACTACCTTAATAGTTTTTTAATGTTCTTCTTCTGATTGAAAAGATTCTAAACGACTAATTTTTCGATCTAGCACAAACATATAAATAAAAAGCACCACAAGGGTCACCACCAATAAAGAGGCAACCACATATATTTTTCCAGTTTGTGAAAGAAAATCGTCTGCGACTTCTTGAGCGTACAGCGCAGGGCTATTGGCTAAAAGAAGGAGAATAATATAAAGGAATTGTTTTTTCAATTGTTTTTCATTTATTCAAATGATGAGCAAATTAAAGCAATATTTTTAAATTTCAAGCAAAATTAAAGACTGTTTTTTTATTTTTTTCCAAAAAAAGTTTGATCACCTTTTACCTATTAATCAATCTCTAACATCTTCAGTTTCAATTTTTCCACGCGATACCATAATTGGGCAATCCATAATCCGAACAAGGTATAACCAATAACGGCGGGATAAAAAACCATTCGCATGGTATTATCTAAATCATTAGAACCAAATGCTGGGTTTCCACCCGCTCCAGGATGTAAACTATCTGCTCCTTGTAATCTCGGGATGACAAACATTAATGGAATCATTGCGAAGAAAGCAAAGATACTGTATACCGCAGAAATTCTTGCTTTTTTATCTAAATCTTCAAAAGAGTCTCGTAAAACAAAATAGGCTAAGTAAATCAATACTACGATAGCTGCGGTCGTCTGTCTTAAATCCCAACTCCAATATTTCCCCCAAGTATATTTAGCCCATAAAGCGCCAGTTATTAATCCTAAAATTCCGAATATAACAGAAATTCGGATAAGCTCTGAAGAACGGATATTATCTAATAATAAGCCTCGACGTAAGTATTGAATGTTATAGTACAAAGACAACATTAAAAGAAGTACCATAGCAAACCATAAAGAAACATGGAAATATAAATTTCGAATGGTCTCTTCAATAATTGGACGATAAGGAAAAGTAAAACTGCGAGACCCTATATTTAAATCGGCAATAGTACAGGAAGGAATAAGCATAGCACTTGAACTATCTTGTTTTACTAAAATAGCATCTGGCAATACCATACTTCCGTCATGATCGGTATCTACAATTAAATCAAAATCTTCTTTACTTCCCTCCGTTATAACTTTTGCAGGAATATCAAAAGTCAATTTCATTTCTTTATCCGAAAGAATTTGAATATTAGAGGCACATAAGGCAAAAGCACTATCTCGTTGAAGCCATGCTCTAGGCGGTGTATTTACCTTTTTAAATTCAGTATTATATCCTTGAATTGTACATTGAAAAGTAGTATTCGCTTGAGCCACATTATTATCTAAATGCCGCATGGCTGGAGATAAAGGGGTAAGCAATCCCGCGATTACTGAATAACTCATTAAAATCACCGCCAATATTTTCCACCAATTTTTCATTATCATTTTTTATTCAGTCCTTCCATAAAAACGGAAACAAGATAAAGACTATTACTAATAAAATCGCATCAATACTTATCAAAATTCCAATATCTTTCCAATAGGCGGTATTCTGCACCATTCCTACCGCATTGGCTGATAATTGAATCAACATGGTAAGTATTGGAATAATAATAGGAAAGCTTAAAATGGCCATTAATGTAGCTCCATTAGATGCTTTGGAAGCTATGGCGGAAACAAAAGTAAAAACAATCGAAAACCCTACACTTCCCAAAAAGATAGTTAACAAAAATAAGGCGCGATGACGTACCACATCTTCTGCGAAAATTATAAAGAGGAAGTAGGTGATCAAGCCTATTAACGTTAACAAAAATACATTATAGATAATCTTGGATAAAATAACGGCCGTAGGAGGAACCAGTGTATAATAATACAATTGACGCGTCCCATTTTCTTGAATAAAACTTTTCATTATTGCATTCGTCGAAGCAAACATCATGATAATCCAAAACAAGGTATTCCAAACTTGAATTTGTACGGTAACAAAGGATAAATAAACTACAAAAACAGTAGAAAAGACATAAAGAATGACCCCACTAAGTGTAAACTTTTGCCTCCATTCGAGGGTCACTTCTTTTTTTAACAAATGATATGTACTTGTCCATAAATTCACGAAGCACAAAGGTAATGAACCAATTACAAAGGAGGGCATTTTTTTAGTAGTTTAAAGCGATTTATTATTATTCTTTATTTCGGTAATACTTTCTTCAATTTTAGAATTTTACCTATTTTTGATTTCTCATTTTTAAAACAACTGACATGAAAAAAATATTAGTGGCTAATCGAGGTGAAATCGCTTTACGTGTAATGCGAACAGCTAAAGAGATGGGGATAAAAACAGTAGCTGTTTTTTCTGATGTAGATCGAACCGCTGCCCATGTTTTATTTGCAGATGAAGCCATTCATATTGGTCCTTCTCCATCTGCCCAATCCTATTTGTTAGGAGAACGAATTTTGGAAGCAGCTAAACAAACAGGTGCCGACGGTATTCATCCAGGATATGGTTTTTTAAGTGAGAATGCCGAATTTGCCAAACAAGTAACCGATGCAGGCATTGCTTTCATTGGTCCAAGTCCGGCAGCTATCCGAATCATGGGAAGCAAATTAGCCGCCAAAGATGCAGTTAAAAGTTATAATATCCCTATGGTTCCTGGAACGGACAAAGCGGTTGATGATCCGGATGAAGCCATTAAAATTGCTAAATCGATAAGTTTTCCTATACTGATCAAAGCTTCTGCTGGAGGTGGCGGAAAAGGAATGCGTGTGGTGACCCATGAAGGAGAATTAAAAGAACAAATGGAACGAGCAATCAGTGAAGCAAAATCTGCATTTGGTGATGGTTCTGTTTTTATTGAAAAATATATTCAAGCGCCACGTCATATTGAAATTCAAGTGTTGGCTGATAATCATGGCAACGTGATTCATCTTTTTGAAAGAGAATGTAGTATTCAACGTAGACATCAAAAAGTTGTGGAAGAAGCCCCTTCGGTTGTACTAACTCCTGAACTTCGAGAAGCGATGGGAAATTGTGCGATTAATGTCGCTCGATCTTGTAATTATTCTGGCGCTGGAACAGTAGAATTTTTATTAGATGAAGATAAAAATTTCTATTTCTTAGAGATGAATACCCGTCTTCAGGTAGAACACCCAGTGACTGAAATGATTACTGGAGTTGATCTCGTGGCCGAACAAATTCGTATTGCGCGCAATGAGGAATTACAAATCAAACAAAGTGACTTAAGTATAAGCGGTCATGCATTAGAACTACGGGTTTATGCAGAAGATCCAGCAGAAAATTTTATGCCGAGTATTGGTACCTTATCTACTTACCAAATTCCTAAAGGACCTGGTGTTCGGGTGGATGATGGATATGCAGAAGGCATGGAAATTCCTATTTATTATGATCCAATGATTGCCAAATTAATTACTTATGGATCTACCAGAGAAATTGCTTTACAACGTATGATTCGAGCGATTGATGAATACTACATTTCTGGTTTATTTACCACCCTACCCTTTGGTCGCTTTGTAATGAAAAATGAACATTTTATTAATGGGAATTTTACCACCAATTTTGTCAATGAACATTTCGATCCTGCGTTAATAAAAGAAGAACGAAAAGAAGAAGCTGAATTAGCTGCTTCCTTAGCGGTTTATCTTATTGAAAAAAATAAGAAAAAATTACGTATCCAACCTTCTCAACCAAGTATCGCTTGGAAGAATAGAAGAAATCATTAATATTTTTTAACAAGCCATCCTTTATTATCGGCCGTTTTGCTAGAATTTAGCGTATTACGCATATATATTTGTGAGAAAATTTTATCTGAGTAAAATAAATCATCAATTAAAAACAAATAAATTCCATTCACTACTTTTTTGTTTCAAAAAAACATAAATAAATTTGCATTTAATACAAAAATGTTTTAAAATCGGGTAAAATTTTGTAGATATGAAAAAACAATCTGTTACAAGAGCTTATAATTTTCCAGATGCGGATCTATATTTACAGTGTATGGAAAGAATTCAATATGCACGAAGAGATATTAGTGGATTTAAATCGTACGGATATACATTGCAAAAGCTAAAAGGCTTTGAAAATTTATGCACCAAACTATCTAAGCTTCCTAGTGATGATGAGTTGATTGGAACCCAAATGGTTGCTACCACAAAAAAAAGTGAAGGCGCAGAAAAATTAAAAACGGCAATTCGTTCGGTAATGACTCGTGTGTCTATGAAATTTAAAAATCGTACTGGGCGTTATCGTAAATTTGGAACCTCAAAAATGGGAGATATGACGGATGCCCAACTCCTTTTTTGTGGACGAAGAGTAGTACGTGTGGCAAGAGCTCAGCTGGATTTCTTGGCAGAAACAGGACTTTCTGAAAAACAAATATTGCGTGTACAAGAGGCATGTAAAGTCTTTGAGAATGCAATGAATATCCAGCAAGACAAAGTTTCTGAACGAGATATTTTTGTAGAAAAACGAGTAGAATTAGGTAATAAAATGTATCAAGAGTTATTAACCATTTCCAATATCGGCAAGGATCTTTGGGCAGAAAGTAATCGAGCCAAATATGAGAACTATGTGCTTTACGAAAGCAATAATGATCAAAAAATTGCACGAAAACAAAAAATGAAGGAAGAGGATAAATCATAAATTTAGACAAAATTCCTACTTCCATTTTGGCCTTGGTTATTATATAATAGACCATTAATTATACCTTGATTTTACAATTATCATTTATTTTTGCTGTATCTTTGTGGTCAAACCAAGTTAATCACCCCCAAGAATTCAAGCTTTCAAAAAGTTTGGCACAATATTTTAATTACTCTTGGTGTTTATTAACCAACAAACTAAAAATCACATGTGGAGATTAATTGTACTTTTCGCATTCCTAGCAATTCCGTTCCAAGAATCATTTGCGCAACCTTCAGATAGTCGGCGAGGTGTTCAGGAACCATTGACCATCTCTTATTGTCTACAAGAGATTAAGGGAGATTGGCGATTCCATTACAAAATTATTAATGATCAAATTCAATATGATCGTAGATATGTCAATTATGGCGGACAGGGTTCCAAATTATCTATTGATACGACGGCAATTCATACCTACGATATTGATTCTCGTGGTCGAACTTCTTATAATTTAAACTGGGAAGAAAATGATGGCGAACTTAAATTTATGGAGACTAATACCAAATCTTCATGGGATTTGCGCCAAGGAAAAGATGGGGTGCAGATTGTGCTTAAAGATGCTTATTACCCAGGTTGCCCAGAAGTGGTTCGTTATATTGTTCGATTAAACAAATCACAAATGCTAACGGTTGATCCATTAACTCGTGATTATTACTTTTATACACGACGTTAATCAAGGATACGATATAAAAACAAAACGCGATTTTTCATATGAAAAATCGCGTTTTGTTTTTATGTCTTTAGACAAAGGACTAAGTCACCTTCTCCCCTTTTGCAAAGGAAGGAGCAACCACTAATTCTTTTGATCCTGCGGTATATTGATAAAAGCCTTCGCCTGATTTTCTTCCTAATTTTCCAGCAGTTACCATATTCACTAAAAGTGGACACGGTGCATATTTAGGATTTCCAAATCCATCGTTGAGTACATGCAAAATGGATAAGCACACATCTAAACCAATAAAATCAGCTAATTGTAATGGCCCCATTGGATGAGCCATCCCTAGACGCATAACGGTATCAATTTCTTCTACGCCAGCCACACTTTCATATAAGGTATAAATGGCTTCATTGATCATTGGCATTAAAATCCGATTAGCAACAAAACCTGGGTAGTCATTTACTTCTACAGGCACTTTCCCTAGCTTTCGGGACAATTCCATAATCGAATCCGTTACTTCATCACTTGTAGCATATCCTCGAATGACCTCTACCAATTTCATAACAGGCACTGGATTCATAAAATGCATTCCAATCACTTGGGTTGGTCGAGACGTTACTGCGGCTATCTTAGTAATACTAATAGAAGAAGTATTCGTAGCCAAAATAGCATGAGCTGGAGCATAATCATCCATCTCTTTGAATATCTTTAACTTTAAATTTACATTTTCTGTAGCTGCTTCTACTACCAAATCTGCATTAGGCAATGCATCTTTAGCTGTGGTGAATGTGGAAATTCTCGACAAAGTGTTTTTCTTCTCTTCTTCGGTGATCCGTTCTTTTTTAACCATCCGATCCAAGTTCTTTCCGATAGTCGCTACGGCTTTTTGAAGTGAGTCTTTTGAAATATCAATTAAAGCAACTTCAAATCCTTTCATTGCAAATACATGGGCAATACCATTGCCCATTGTGCCTGCTCCGATGACTGCAATATTTTTCATATCTATTTATCTGTTTTTATTTTCTCTAAATAATAAGCCAAAAATAACAATAAGTCTTCTATTTGTAGATTTTTTTCACGGATATATTCCCACTCAAAGAATTGATAAGTTACTCCATTCCAAAATTGGACTTGATGGCGACTTCCATCTCTATGAAAAGATTCAGAAACCACATTTTCAAAATCTACTGTTTTTAAAGCATTCAAAACATTTTCGATTTTCAGAGATTGCTGCTGACCCAATTTAAAATAAACGATGGGAGCTTCCTCAATTGATAAATCTTCATTCCCGACTAAAGTGACTAAGAACAAATCTTCTTTTTTCTTAATCAAGAAACTTCTTGTAGTTTTTAAGAAGGCACTTTCTCTCTTATAAAACAAATATAAGGAATCCTCATGCTTTTGGATTAAACCATCCATCTTTCCTTTCAATGTTTCAATGATATGATTTAAATAAAAATTCAAAAATGAGCTAACTTATTTTTTATTAAAAAGAATATAAATGATGACCCTACATTTGATGCAAATTACATATTTTGTGTGGTATTCATCATTTTATTTGAAGAATGATGGATTTTCCGTTCTTATGAAACTACTCTTAAAAATCTTTCTATTTAATCGATTTAAATAATGAAAAAAATAATTCTACTTATTGCCATACTTATCCCCTGTTCTTCTTTTGCACAAGAAGATACTACTTATTTCGACATCAGTTCTTTTTTGATGTTAGATTCTGTAGTGGTGAGTGCAAAACGCGGAGGCTTTAGTGTAGATGAATTTGTAAATATGGTTATGGTAGATTCTTCCTTTCATCAAGCCTTTAGGAATTTAAGGTTTCATGGTTATGAAGCAAGTAATGATTTTCATTTTTTCGACAAAAAAGATAAAGAGGTGGCAAGTTACTTTAGTCGGAGTACTCAAAAAGTAAAAGATGGATGTCGAACTATGACCGAAAGAGATAAAAAAATCAAGGGGAAATATTTCAAAAAGAATGGGAAACCTTACTATTATACTACCAAAATGTTTGAAAAGCTTTTCTTTACTAAAGGAAAAAAATGTGAATCGCGAACAGATATTCCTGTAAAACCCAAAGGTCCAATTGACAAAAATATTGCAGAGTTAAAAACCCTTATTTTTAATCCTGGGCGAAAAATAAATGTCCCATTGATTGGTGGTAAAACAGCTATTTTTGATGAAAAGATGGTTCCTTTTTACGATTACGCAATTACCTCAGGCCAGTATAAAGACATCGCTAATTGCTATATTTTTTCGGCTAAAGTAAAACCTGAATTTCAAGAAAAAAAAGAAGGAAAAACAGTCATCAAATATTTAATTACTTATTTTGACAAATCTAATTTCCAAGTCATTGCACGAGATTATCAATTGAGCTATTTCGGGACCTTATTCGATTTTGATGTTACTATGAATATTGAGTTAACCAAAATTGGAGAAGATTATATTCCAGAGAAAATTGTTTATGATGGCTTTTGGAAAATTCCTACTAAAAAGAGAGAGACCGCTAAATTTACTTTACTATTTAATCATTTTAAATCTTAATTTTACTTCATGGCTTATATAAACGTTATTGATTATCCAGATTCAGAAGGACAACTCAAATCCATTTATGAAGGGTTGATTCAATCTAGAGGGAAACTAGCTGAAGTGCATAAAATTCAAAGTTTAAATCCAGCAACCATTCCTGCACATATGGATTTATACATGAAAATTATGTTTTCTAAATCGCCCCTTCGAAGATATGAAAGAGAGATGGTTGCGGTGATTGTATCTAAAAACAATCAATGCCCTTATTGTGTTAAACATCATGGCGAAGCTTTATTACACTATTGGAAAGATCAAGCGCGATTTGATCTTTTGGTAGATGATTATACAAAAGCTAATTTAAATCCGAAAGAATTGGCACTTTGTCAATTTGCAGAACAAATGACCTTGCAACCCAATTCTTCTTCCCAAACGGTGATTGACCAATTGAAGGCAGTTGGGCTCGATGATCGAGCGGTATTGGATTTAATGTTAGTGATTGCTTACTTCAATTTTGTAAATCGAATGGTTTTAGGATTAGGTGTTCAATTGGAAACCGATGAAGGGAAAGGTTATAAATATTAAGCTTAGATTATTAAATAGAGAATTATTTTATGGAATTTGATGCTGGAAAATTTTCAAGAGATTTAAAGATTCAAAAGCTAAACTATATTAGTGAAGACGCAGTTGATTTTCAACTATTAGATACCTATGAAAAAGGATTAAAGGAAATTGATTTGTTTGGTATTCGAGGAGATAAGGAGAAAATTGCATTTTGGATTAATGTGTATAATGGAATGACCAACTTGATTATTATTCGAAAGAAAATAAAAAAATCTATGATGGAAAAACCATTAATTTTTTCTGGTGCACAAATACAAATTGGCGATTATGTATTTAGTCTAGATCATATTGAACATGGTATTTTACGTCTCAATCGAAGAGCCACCTATAAACCATATCGTCAATTTTGGCCTTGGGATAAAAGACTAAAACTAGCTCCGTCTTCATTGGACTATCGCATCCATTTCGCTTTAAATTGTGGTGGAAATTCTTGTCCTCCAATAGCATTCTATACCGCTGAAAATTTAGAAGCTCAATTGCAATTGGCAGAAGAAAATTTTGCACATCAAGAATTTATTGTCGACGAAAAAAATAAAACCTTATCGGCTTCTTTAATTTTTAAAGCCTATAAAAAAGACTTTCCAAATAAATACCTTAATGACCCTAAGTATAAAAATTATAAAGTAAAAATAAATTCCTACGACTGGAGTATTATTGAAGATTCTTAATTTCATCACCCAAATCCAATCTATCATCATGAGACCCTATTTCTCCATTTTTCTTCTCTTTGTTATCGTACTATTATCTGCCTGCGGAAATTCTAATTCCTCTAAAGTCACTGCCGATTTAATTTTAACCAATGCCGTCATTCATACGATGGATAAAAATAAAATGACCGCAGAAGCTATTGCTATTCATGCAGATAGCATCCTATTTGTTGGATCAGCTAAAGAAACGAAGAAATTTCAAGGAGAACAAACCAACATAATTGATGTAAAACAAAATACGATCATTCCAGGATTTATAGAAGGTCATGGGCATTTTTCTGGACTTGGCTATAGTTTGATGCGACTCAATTTTTTAAAGTCAAAGAATTGGACAGAAATTGTTAATCAAGTAAAAGAAAAAGTAAAGACAGTGGAACCTGGGGTATGGATTGAAGGAAGAGGTTGGCATCAAGAAAAATGGGATCGGACCCCATCAAAAAATGTATTGGGTTATCCTTATCATGATTTGTTAAGTGAAATTTCTCCCAATAATCCTGTCTTACTCAGACATGCTAGTGGCCACTCTGTTTTTGCCAATGCTAAAGCCATGGAGCTTGCTGGAATTTCTAAAGAGACTCCCAATCCAATTGGAGGAGAAATTGTAAGAGGAACGAATGGACAGGCCATTGGGGTTTTTGAAGAACGTGCTATGGATGCGCTTTATAGTGCACTAAAGACCTATCAAGAATCACTGAGTCAGGAAGACTTAAAGAAAGAATGGATGCAAGCCATCGAGCTTGCTCAAGAAGAGTGTCTATCCAAAGGGTTAACTTCTTTTCAAGATGCAGGGTCTTTATTTGATGAAATACAAACCTACCAGTCTTTGGCAGAAGCAGGTAATTTACGACTTCGGCTTTGGGCGATGATTCGACATTCCTATGAAGATACTAGAGCCTTAATTAAAGAATTAAATTTACCCATTTTGCAGGCTGGAAATGGATATTTTACCTGTCGAGCAATTAAGACACAAGTAGATGGTGCGTTGGGCGCACATGGAGCATGGTTGTTAAAGCCATACGAAGATAAACCTAATTTTGTAGGACAAAATACTACACCTGTAGAAGAAGTAGAAAATATGGCTAGCCTAGCTATGAATAGTGGTTTGCAATTATGTGTACATGCCATAGGTGACCGAGCCAATAGAGAGGTAATTAATATTTTTGAACAAGCCTTTAAAAAAGAACCTACAAAAACCAATTTACGCTGGCGAATGGAACATGCCCAACATGTAAACAAAGCTGATATTCCTCGTTTTGCTCCTTTAGGTATCATTGCTTCTATGCAAGGAATTCATTGTACTTCTGATGCGCCTTTTGTTGAAAAAAGATTAGGTAAAGATCGAGCAGAACATGAAGCTTATCCTTGGCGATCATTCTTAGATCTTGGGACTACCATTGCCAATGGAACAGACGCTCCAGTAGAAGATGTAGATCCTATTGCTTCCTTTTATGCTTCGGTTACTAGAAAACGTGTAGATGGTATGGAATTTTTCCCCGATCAAAAAATGACTCGTATGGAAGCTTTAAAATCCTATACCCTTGATAATGCTTATGCTGGTTTTGAAGAAGAACTTAAAGGTTCTTTAGAGGTCGGCAAATTTGCAGACATCACCATCTTGTCTAATGATCTTATTAATTGTCCTGAAGAAGAAATATTATCTACTAAAGTGTTGTATACGATTGTAGGTGGAAAGATTCAATATCAGGCATCAAAAAAATAATTATATGGCAATTATTGGTATTTATATTACTTGTCCAAATAAAGAATCTGCCCAACAAATAACCAAACGTTTGATGGAAAAGAAACAAGTGGCTTGTGGAAATATCTTTCCTATTCAATCTATGTATTGGTGGAATGGCCAACAAGAAACAGCGGATGAATTTGTAGCTTTAGTTAAAACTAGAGTAGCGCATTGGGAATTGGTTAAAACCCATGTAGAAAAAATACATCCTTACGAAGTACCATGCATTATCAAATTAGAAATGGAAGCCAATAAAGCTTACGAAGAATGGATTTTTAACGAAACGCAATTTTAATATGTATTCGATTTGGCTCATTCCATCTATAGCTTTTTACGCTCCTTTACATGATCAAATCAAACAGATTGGTAATGCACATAACTTGCCCATCTTTATCCCCCATATGACCATTTTGAGTGGTATTGTTGCCGAACCTGAGCATTTGTTTCCTATATTTTCTCAATGTGCAGAAGAGATACTTCCTTTAACATTAGACACCGATGGGATTGGACACCAATCGGATTATTTTCGAAGTTTTTATATAAAAATAAAATTGAATACACGATTAGAGGAAATCTTTAATGAGCTGACTAAACGATTTCAGACAAACACTCCCCTACCATTTGAACCCCATATTTCTTTAGCCTATGGTTTAGATCAAACTTTGGTTGAAAAAATTCAGTTAGATATGGGGATTCCTAAGCAGATTAAAATGGATGCCTTGTTTTTGGTTAATACTAAGAACCCTATAAATGAATGGTATCCTTTATTTACTTATCCATAAAAAAAGGGCAAATGCTCTATTACATTTGCCCTTCAATATTATTTGTGTAAACGATTAATTCGTTTTTAATACTTTTAGACTTCGACTACGTTTTCCATTACTATATACTTGGATATAATAAATTCCAGCAGGAAGATCTTTATTCACTTCGACAGATCCAATTTGTTGTTCTAATTGAATACGCTCAACTAATTGTCCCAAATTATTTGTCAATTGAATGTGTGTATTACTTATGGCTTCCAATCCTAAATCATAGTTAATTTGTAATGTTTCAGAAAACGGATTTGGAGCAGCGGTAATGGTATAAGAAGCTTCGAATGGATCTTTGACTCCTGTACTTCCAGGATTAGCATCATATACATTGAAAAAATCAAAACCCGCTTCTACAATATGTCCTGGGTTATCATCAGCAGTTTCGATGATAATACGCATCGTATTTGTAATAGCTATTTCATTAGCTAAGGTATAATATCGTCTAGACAACCAAGCACTTTCACTTGTGGTAATGGTTTCAAGAACTACTGTAGTAGCACCATTAGAAACTCGTACTTCGATTTGATCATTAGGGTTTCCGTCACCTCCTTGGTTAAAGAACCAAAGGTTATAAGCCAATGTAGGCGTATTTTGTGCCGTAGGATCAAATAAAGGAGAAGTAAGAATAGTTGATCCACCATCTACATCATCATTTCCTCCACCGCCTCCAGCATTACCTGTTACGTAGCACCATGTTCCAATATCATAAATATCTTCTCCTGGATTTGCACTTTCTCCGTTATAATTCGTTCCAATTGGTTGTCCTAAAACCCAGTCTCCAGTATTTGCATCACCGCTGACAGTCCAACCATAGTCTAATTCAAAATAATCTAAGATTTCGTTTTCAGGAACTTCAATAATCATTGGATTTTGTGAACCATCTACATTCACATTTTCTTCAAGGTAAGTACCATATCCCCATTTACCAGCAACCACAGTATAATAATCGCCTAAGAAGTTATTAAGAGCTACAGTTCCAGAAGCATTGGTCAAAAGGTTCGTAGGTCCATTGGAATTTTCCATTTTTAATTGAGCATTAGGAATTGGTGTTCCATCTGGAGTTTGCACCAAAATATTAAGGTTAAATGGGACTTTAGGATCTAATTGAACATCGAGCATAGTCACATCTCCTTGAGTTAAACTAGCTTGTACTGTTTTGCTAATATAACCAGGATGCACAAAGGAAACATCAAACGTTCCTGATTCTGGAATTCCAGTTTTATAATTACCAAAATTATCTGAATTATCTTGAGCAGTTACGGAAGGTTCAATAGTTACGGTTACTGCAGAAATAGGATTTCCGTTGCTTGAGTCTGTTACATTACCTTCTAAAAAACTAGCCCGTTGATAATCGGGGCCTATCACAAAAAGTCCGTTGTCAATATCTGTAGCTAAGATGATACCAGAAGGAAGGAAAGGATAAGCTCCCCAAGCTCCACTGAATCCACCATTTCCACCTAAAAAAGTATCAAAATTTCCAACTTCGACTAAATTTTGTGGTCGACTTGCATCCACAATAATCATCCCATCTGTATAATAAGAAATAATAAGGTAATCATCCCAAACGTGCACATTATGTGGAATCACCTCTTCTCCTAAGGTATAAGCGGGACGATATTCATCAAGAAAAACAATATCATTATAATCGGAGATATCATAAGCCGCGACTGGCGCATTAGCACGCTCATCGGTAGTAAAGATGGTTTGACTATCATCAGATAACCAAGCATTGTGGGTAAAGTCGAAAGGGGTCCCTTGAGAAGCCAATTCAATAATATTTGACTTATCGGTTACATCATAAATTCGAAATACTCCATCATAGACATCAGAAGTATATGCTTTATTATCTCTAACATAAATATCATGTGAATAAATAGAAGGCCCTACCCCAACTAATGTTGGATTATATGGATCAGTAAATACATCAAAGATTAACATTCCTCCTTCGGCAGGATTAGCACCTACTACGTAGCAGTATCCTAATTCATCAATATATAAATTGTGAGCCGAAGTCAATGGAGACATCATGCCATCTGCAGTAATGTTTGGTGAATAGTAATAAGAATTTACACTTGCTGGCAAATTGGTCATGTCTACCACTAAAAGGCCATCACCCGTTTCATTCGTTACATAAGCATATTTGTCCCATGTTTTAATATCTCTCCAAATGGAGCTCGGTCCATCTACAAATGCAACTTCTGCTGCATTGTTTGGGTCTTCGAGGCTAACAATGGATAGTCCATTATTAAGGCCTACTAAGGCATATTCAATACCTGTAGTGAGGTCTTTGTAGCCCCAAATATCATTTGCGTCTACATTATAAGAAACAGTAGATAAAAGAGTGGAATTTAATTGGGCAAATAAACCACTCACCGAAAAACAGAAAAGAAATAAAAGGTTACTAATTTTTTTCATGTGTTGTAAAGTTTGGTCTTTAAATCTAAATTATTGTAATCTATTGATTATCAATGTTAAGCTAAAGATAATTTAAATCATTCTTAAAATTTAGCGATTTGGCGACAAGCCGCTATCTAACATAATAATTAGACACTCTAATGACAAAATACCCTTACCTTTTGTGGGATACAATGGCCATAGTAAGCCGACTTTTACAAACTATTTTTTGATCTTCTCTAAATATTTCAATATCCCAAACATGAGAACTTCGGCCTAGATGAATGGGTTTAACGATGGCAGTGACTAAACCTGTTTTAGCAGATCGAAGATGATTGGCATTGATAGAAGCTCCTACACAAAATACTTCATTGAGATCTACACATAAGGTAGATGCGGTACTTCCAATAGTTTCTGCTAATACTACAGAAGCTCCGCCATGTAATAAGCGCATGGGTTGTACTGTGCGAGAATCGACGGGCATTGTGGCTTTTATATAATCAGGTCCGATCTCCGTAAATTCTATACCGAGATGATCTACTAACGTATTTTTTGACCAATGATTTAACACATCAATAGAAGGATCACTTAACCAAATTTTTTCCATAATTTATTGTATAAAAAAAGCCATCTCAAAATTGAGATGGCTAAATTATTATTTTAAAACTGATTCTTTATTATTTCTTTGCTCTTTTTGCAGAACCTGCTCCACTTATAGTAGCCGTAACTTTTGCTTCGCCTTGATATTTAACGGAACCTGCACCTGAAACTTTTATTTTCAATTCATCTTCTACTTTTACTTCTGCGGAACCTGCGCCACTTACAGAAAGGTTCATTTGATCAGTAACAAAACCATAAGCATCTACATCACCTGCACCTGAAACACTTAATTTTGCATTCTTGGCTGTTCCTGCAATATCAATTTCAGTAGCACCTGACAAAATACCTTCAAAATCTTTGATGTCTAACTTCAAATTAAGATCACTTGCTCCACTGCCCACAAGGGTCAATTTATTTCCTTTGATCATATCTTTACTCATCACAGAACAAGCTCCACTCACCATCATCTTGTCAAAATCTTCGAAAGGAAGATATACATTTAATACTTTAGCATTCTTAATATTTCCACTAGTTGAAATAGATAACATTCCGCCCTTTACTTCAGTTCTTATATAACCTACTAAATTATCATCAGCTTCCACTTTAACGGTTCCTTCTTCTCCAGCCATTAAGACAAGATCAATAACTCCGTTAACAGAGATGCCATCAAATTTTTCGATGGTACGTTCTTGAGTGATTACATTACCACTTCCTTTTACGCTTCTCTTATAGTTTCTTTTTTGAGCTTCTGCCTGAAAACTTAAAGAAATAAACAGAACGAGCATACTACATTTAATCAAATTGTTCATAGAAATATTTTTTTAAAAAATTTGTAAATATTAAAGGGTTACAAATACTTGTTTTTTCATAAAGACCAATTAAAATTCAAAAGGTTGCATATTGAAGTGTTAAGATGTCTAAAAAATGAAAATTATCTACATGTTTGGTCAAAAAGCTTATCCATATCTGCTTTAGACAATTGATCGATATGGGCAGCAAAAGGATTTGATCGGATCACATTTTCATTCAACATAGCCTTTTGAATTTGTTTACAAGCTTTATCTTTTTCATTTAATTGATACAAGACTAAAGCTTTATAATAAAAAGCTTCTGGGCAACGATCCCAATTTTCCAAAGCTAAATTAAAGTCTGCTAATGCTCCTTGTTTATCATCCTTCTCCAATTTACTTATCCCACGAGAAACAATGGCATAGACCATCACATCTTTCAATCCGTCTCGTTCAATTTGCTTGGTAAAAGCTTCAATTGCTTCATCATACAAACCTTGTTCTTTTAAACATACACCAAGTCTAGTGTAGGTATCTCCTGCTACAATCGCATCATGATAAACCTTATTTTCAAGACAAATACGAAACATATTTTCTGCACCTTTAAAATCTCTAAAGTGCAATATTTTAGCATAACCGCAATAATTGGCGTAAGCAATAGGATCTAATTTTGCCGCGATATCTAAATTACGCATCGCCTCTCCTTTTCTTCCTAAGCGAAACATGGGTACTGCTTTTCTATAATACCATGTCCCATTATTGGGTTCCTTTTTAATGGCATCGTCATAATAATCAAAAAAGGCTTTTGATCCATAGGGGTATGGATTTCTAGCATCTTCATCTAGTTTCTCCACAGGTTTTTGACAAGACCAAATACAACAAATGCATAAAAAGAGGCCCAAAATTCGAGACATAAAAATGTATTTTATGGAGTAATAGCTATTATTTCTCCTGATTTGAAATGAATAGCAATTTCTTTTTTGCCATCTAAATTTTCATCTTCATATTCAAATGGAATCCACCCTTCTAGTTTACGAGCGATTTCAATTAAATGTTCAGATAATGATGCTGGAATTTCCATATCTTGATATTGTTCGTCTAATGCGACGGTAGAAAACAGTCCTGATTCTCCCAAACAATTTACAAAAAACTTAATCGACACAAATCCATTTACCTTCTGAAAATCAGGATTCTTTTTATATTTTTCAATAATAAATGATTCAATATAATTGGCTCCATTTTCATTTGATTCTCCAGCTTGTTTCATGGCATTAGCCATATAATACGTACAAGGTTGAAAAATCTTTTGTGTTTTAATTTCTTCTAGATTTTTAAGATCTTTTTTCAATTCAAAAGTAAAATGGCCTTTATCTTTTTCATTAAAAGCAAATGCGTTAAATCCTTGTTTTGATACTTTTTCAATGACCATCAATCTTCCTAGATAATTATTACATCGATCTGGATAACCAGATAAATAAAAGAATTGATAATCTTTATAGGATTTCAAACCCCAACAACGTACTTCTAATAATTGCTTGCCTTTCCAAATCCAAACCTTATCTTTTTCGAAGGTCCAGTTTTCTCCTGTCTCTTTTATAGAAAAGGTATTATTATCAATTATATTGATCGTTTGATCCAACTCAACAGAGACTGTAGGCGGGCTTAACTTGAATAAAGAGACATCTCTTCGTAAGCGTGTATTAATTGTATCTTTATTAAAAGAAACAATGTCATTTTCAAGGGTATCTATACGAAGTTTACCTTCTTTAGTAATGGCCCAAGTCGAATTGGTTTCAGTAGAAAAGGCCAAAGATTTAATCAATAAACTTCCATCTTTTTTAAAATCTGAAATCATGGTGTATGGCAAAGATTGCTCAAATACATTTTGTTTAACACCAAGCCAAACACCTTCCATACGTTGTGGGTCAATTTGATCCGATTTACAACCCGACATACTAAAGATTAGAAGGATAAAAAGAAGTGGCCAACTATTATTTACTAATACTTTAGGTTTATTATTTATTGTTAAAAGACCATTCCATCTAATTTTCACTTCAATACTTTTTAAACAATTTTATTAAAATTTTATTCGTTTCCTCCATTTTTCTTTTTGTTCTTCTTACCAAAAGGAAGCTTGATTTTATCTTTTAAGGCATCTACTTTATCTTTCGCTTTTTCTCCAAAGACTTCTTCTACTTTACCGCCCACTTCCTCACCTACTTTATCTTTTACTCCTCCCAATACTTCATCCACTTTTTCTTTCCCTGCATCAATCGCTTTGTCTTTAGCTTCATTTGCAATATCTTTTACATTTTCCCCCTCAAGTCCTGTTTGATTTTTTATTATCTCTGTAGCTTTTTCATCGGCTTTATCTTTTGCCACGTCTTTTACTTTATCTACAATCTCTTCTTTCAAACTCTCTTTATCTGTACCAATCAAATCAATTTTAATTTTAGGGTTTTTCATGTCTCCAGTAACACGTACATTAAATTTAATTCGATCGCCATCAGCGATATTAATCCCTAGTTTTCCTGCTTGGCCATTAAAAAATGAAAGTCCTTGATTGGCTACATTTCCTAAAGCTCCTTGAGCTAAAATTTCTTTTGGTACGTTAAATTTCAATAAATAATCCATTGCCTGATTTACTAATCCATGCGAACCAGAAATATTCACGTCCATTTTATTCATAGTATAATCAGCAGGTTTAAGTTGAAACATTCCATCCTTTATATCAAACAAATTTTTAGTATCGGTCAACTCCACCCGCTTAAAGCTTTTAACTTTTAGCTTTTCGCCAATATTGGCTAATGGTTTAAAATTATTGATCACCGCATCAATTGTTTCCAAGCTTCCTCCACCTGTCAGCGAGGTATAATCTATTCCCATATCAGGAGTTAAATTTCCTTTTAAAGCAAGTCTTGTATTAAACATTCCTTCTATAAATTCCATTACAGGAGCCAATTGTTTAACCGATGCTAAATCAGTAAATATTTTCTTGACATTCATTCGATCTAAATCATATTCCAGATTAAAAGCGGGTTTGCTAATGTCTTTTGAATCATAAAAACCCTTTAAATCAAATTGTCCTCCAAAACCATTTGCAGTAAAATTATTAATGGCAGCTCGTTCATCTTTAACTGCTACTTGGCTATTCATTTTTCGAAAAACCAAATCATCGTATAGCAGTTCATCGATGCTTGCAGTAACCAATACATCCATATTATCTGGAACAGCCACTGCTCCTGAGGAAGCCGTTGTTTCAGAGGAAGAGGTAGACTTAGTAGTAGTCGTTGTTTCCTCCGATGCCAATAACTCATTGAGATCAATGCGATTAGATTTTAATTTTATTTTACCCGTAATGGTTTCGTTTTCTAATAAATAATCAAACACATTGTCCAGTTCACCCGACAGTTGAATATCACTTTTTCCTAATCGAGTACTCATGTTAGATAAGACCACTTTTTCAGGTGTAAAATTTCCTTTTGCAGTGGTATTAATAAGTTCATAATCTTCATAAATAATCTTGGTAAATTTAGCATCAAGATCAAAATTAAACCGATCAAAAACTTCTGTTTCTGTAGAAGTCGTGGTATTCGAAGGATTATAATCGGCGGTAGGATCATCTGCCGAAGTTTCTGACATCCATTCATTCGCATCAAAAAGAAATGAGTTGACTTTTAATTTTCCACGCATAGTAAGTTCAGGAGAAAAATAAGCCAAGATATTATCTAATGTACCAGAAGCCTTAATATCACTTCTTCCCAGCTTGGCATCAAAACTACTTAGATTTACATGTTTAGGCGAAAAGGCCATAGCCATGTTTTTAAGGTGGACTTTTGGCGTACCTTCGGCTACATAATTCATATTGGAAATTTTGAAATCTCCTTTCATATCTACTTTATCGTATTGCTCATTTTCGACATAAGACATCCGCGTATTAATATCTAAATTAGCGTCTAACAAACCATTTAATTTTTTCACTCCTTCCATTGGAAAAGCTTTGGCTAGGTCTGCCAGATCAATTTTCCCATTAACTTTAGCTTTTACATTCGGATCAGAAATGGGACGAGTCAAATTGAACACCGCATCAAATGGGTTCTTTCCAAGTTTCATATGGAACTTAGGTACATCGACCATCATTTTATCTAAGTCAGATGAAGGACTATTTACTTTTATTTTAGTTTGAATATCTTCTATGCCCATAGGTAAATCAGGATATTTAAACTTTCCATTATCTACACTTAAGTTGGCCTTAAAGGCGGGTAGGCTTTTATCCGACAAGGTTCCTTTTACTGATCCATTTAAAGCCATTTTACCGCTTGCTTTCACTTGATCAAAATCTTTAGTGTACGCACTTGGGATCATAGAAAGTAAATGTTTAAAATCGGTAGACGGCGCTTTAAATTTCAAATCCATCTTCATATTTTCATCGGGCATTTCCAACCAACCATCTAAATCCAATTTCAAGGCATTCAATCGTAAAGCATTGTCTTTGAAAGTATATTTAGACTTTTTGTTATCTATGTTCAAGGTAATATCCGCTTCCAATTCAGATTTATTTATATAAGAAACACCCATTGAACTTACGGTTAAAGCATCTGCGGAAGTACGCGTACCTAAATCATAAATGTCATTATTAAAATTCCCTTTCCCCGTATGATTGAGATTAAGCACTTCTAAATAAGTGGAAGTTAAATCGTCATCATAAACGATATCTGAATTGGTGATACCATAATCGCTCAATCGAATATCAAATTCAGAAGAACCAGAGGAAGTAGATTGCTTCGCTTTAGGATCAGGAGGTAAACTTAAATCATAGTTGGCTTTCCCATCTGCCGTCACTTTTACGTAAATATTGGCATCATCAATACGTACCGATTCAATAGCCACGGGTCGATCGCTTTTGATCACAGACATCAAATCCAATTTTAGATTTAATTGCCCAATTTTCGCCAAGCGCAATCCTTCAAATTCTCCCTTTCCCATTACGGTTAGGTCTTTAATACCCAAACTAAAATCGGGAAAACTGCGTAATAAAGACAAGCTAATATTATTGTCAAAATCAACTTCTGCATTTATGTTTTCATTGACTTGAGTTTTTACTGCTTGGACAATCTCATCTTTAAAGAAATATGGAATTGCGACTGCGGCAATTACAATTAATAAAATGAGTCCAATGAAAAAAAACAGGGTTCGTTTGAGTATTTTTTTAACTTTCATAATACTTTGGTTCTTATTTTTGTAAAAATAAGGATTTATTTAAATAATTTTTCATGATATTCGTGCCTTAATGCTTTTTTAACTAAACTTTTAGTCAAAAAAACAACGAATACCTTTTTATTGTAGGTAAATTATGAATTTATTACCTCTATTTATCTATAAAACATGAATTATACCAAAAGAAATGACGCCAGAACGAGAAGAAAAATTTAAACGTGTAGTAGATCATCGACAATTTGATTGGACGGTGATCTTAGAAGATGTGCATGATCGACATAATATTAGTGCTGTACTCCGAACCTGTGATTCTGTGGGCATTCGTGAAATATTCGTTTTATACACTGATACGGCACCAGAAAAATTAGAATTAGGCAAGAAAAGTTCGGGTAGTGCAAAAAAATGGGTGGAAGTCCATTTTTTCACAGATCGAGCTACCTGTTTTAAGGCGGTTAAAGCAAAATATGATCATATTTATTGTACACATCTAGATGAAGAGGCTAAATCACTGTATGATTTAAATCTGAGTCATTCTGTTGCCTTATTATTTGGCAATGAACGAGATGGTGTTTCCCCTGAATCCCTCGCCTATTGCGATGGCAATTTTATTATTCCCCAACAAGGAATGGTAGAAAGCTTAAATATTTCGGTGGCTTGTGCGATTAGTCTTTATGAAGGCTATCGCCAAAGAAGTCGAAAAGAACTATATCCAAACCCTAAGGTCAACCAAGGAATTAAGGATGCCTTATTTAATTTTTATAAATCGAAAACACCTGGCGATCAGTATTAGCTATTAATATTGATCTTTAAAAGGATCTTTTCTTTGTATTTTTTCAAGATACCAACGTTTTAAAAAGACAGGGAAGCCTGGGCGTTTTATCCAATTTTTTCCGTTTTGATAAATCGTTTGTTGATTCAATTTCCATTTCGTTTTCCAATCTAATTTTTTAGGATCATGTGGAATTTTATATTTTTCCAAAAAGGAATGATAAACTGAATATTCAAAGGCTTCTGATTTATTTAGTCCTCGATGCCGCCATTCTTCATTCATCCAATGAATAGCATAAAAGGAGGAAGGGATGCTAGGTTTTCCAAGTACATAGCGTTGGACAAAAGGCCAATAATCTGGATTGACAACTCCTCTTTTTATCGCATCCGACAAATCATTTTTTTGGATATGTTCATTTAAAATCCGTATGGGTTTTAACCAATCTCTATTATGCGCATTGACCTCTTTTTGAGTTGATTCAAAACAGGCAGCCATTAAAGGCGAATGTTTGGGGCATTTCATTAAATTTCCGACCACAGGCAATGTAGTATGACTTCGAAAAAAATAATCCTCTTTAAAATCTAAAGGCTTTAAAAGCGTAATATCTAGATCAGTCCACCAACCGCCTTTTTCATACAACACTTTATATCGAAACAAATCAGAAAAACCTGCCACACTCCCCTTCCCTATATTTAAATCACTTGAATTATTATAGAAAAAAATAGCTGATGAAGGTAAGATTTCATTCGCATCTTTTATGGTAATTTGATCTGGTAGTATTTCTTCTAAAGGGGCATATCTCCACAGCAAAACCTTGTGACCATGCGCCACAAAAGAAGCCAAACTCAATCGCTCCATTGGACTTAATTCATCTCCAATCCAAAGACAATGAATATATAAATTGGACGTATCCATTAGGAAGTTTTCATAGTGAGATGGCTATAAGAAAATGGTAAATCCAATAAGCCTTCTATATCTTGCCAGAGTAACCAATCTTGATCTCCAAAGTGATGATAGACATGTAAAAAATGAGGTTGAATATTTTTTCTTTTTTCATTTACATCAAAAGTAAACTTACCTTTATAATGCATCGTTGGATGAAAATAATCTGCAATAAAATTATACTCGATAGGCAAGGTAGGATGAGCGCCTAAGTTAAATTTCCACGCAGTGGCAATTAAAGTACCTTGATCACGGGTATACCATTTTTCATCTTTAAAAATTTCCATCGTCCACTGGTGCCAATTTTCTAAAAAAGAAGTAGAGGTTTTATTAAATAAAAAGACGCCGCCATTCCAATGTTGCCAATTGTTTTTTTCTACCTCCACCTTAAATTTTTCTTTTATCAATCGTCTTAACTCTTGGGGTTTACTTTTAAGATAATGATCAAGCTGCGGATCGGTCCATTTAAATGCTTCCTCATTCCAAACAAAACCTGTTTCCTTAGCTAAGGTTTGATGATAAGGCATATTATTCACTAAAGAATTTCCTTGGGCATCGTTCCATTGTTTAGTCTGCGAATTCCACAGATAACCTGCACTTAAAAAGTAGTCTTTAAAAGAGAGGTGATGATGAAAAATAATTTCATTCTTTTTATTTGTTCGCCAAGCTCTTCCTTCTTTATCATAATAAACTACATATTTAAGCAATGAAGAAAATATAGTCGATTTCCCATTGGCCTTTAAATGTTTTTTTAAAATAAATCGGGCTAAAGAAAGCTTACGTTGCAAATACTTTTCGTTGGGAAGTCGCTTTCCTAACTGATTTGATTTTTGATTTTCTGCATAATAAACCTCCCACTCTTTTTGTAAAGATTCTATTTTTTCTTGTTCTACCTGTAAGCGTGCTTCTTCTCGATAATATTTCGCTTGGTATTTCTTCAATTTTCTTTCAAAATGTTGGCGTCTTTTTTCAAATTTTTCAGGAAGGATAAAACGAACCGCACTTTCACTAAAATCGCTCATTTTGCAATGATCTGTACTAAAGGTGATGGGTGCTTTGAAATAATCAAATATTGAATCTACCGCTGCGTTAATTGCAATAATATCGGTATCTAAATAGCAATATTGATGCGCCATATCTAGAAAACGATGAAGTCCTGTTTTTAAATAAATAGAAGCTTGATGATGATTAAAATGAGTCGGCGTTTTGATGTCTACTACTTCCTCATGCGCAATATTAATTTGGTTACGACTGGTATCTGTCACTACTATAATGGAAAGCTTAGAAAAATGCTTTAAAAACCGAATAGAATAGTTCAAGGTATGAATATGTTCATCATCTCCACAAACCACAAAAACGTATCGATTTTCCATGATTTATTTTTGATTATTTGCTAAACCCAAAGACATCAATGCCATAGAAGTCCACTCTTCTACTGGCGTATCCAACAGATTAATAATGGTATCTTCTGGCATGGTTTTATTAAATAAATTCATCTTGCCAAAAAGCGTTTTCAGATCTAAATCTTGTGCAAGAAGAAGCTTTTCCACTTTATTTATCTTTTCTTCAAGTTCACCCGCTCGCTCTATAAGTGAGCCATCACTTACTGTTTGGAGAGCAGGCAATAAAAGCTGAAACAAGGCCGATCCATTTTGGACTTGAGTATAGGGTTCATTCCTAAAAACTGGTTCAAAATATTCGTCAATTCTATAGTATATTTTAGACACAAAGAACATTTCATTTTCAAAATCTTCTGCAGACAACATGTGTTCTAAATCATAATCCGGTCCTAGGATATCTACCAATTGTTGTATCTTTTGATTGACTTCCTTAAAACGTCGTACATCATCTTTTGTGTTTTTTCCTTGTCGATCTTGATATGCTATCACCAAAGCCGATAAATCGCCTAAGGTATATTTTCTAGAAGATGAATTTGCATTTATTCTACTCCAATCTTGGATTTGTTTGAGCAAACCGTCGAAGTGCATTTTGTTTTTTTCTAGAACAGGATTTGCAGTCGAAAAAGTTTGTTTTTGATAAAACGATTCTATTTCTTTCAGTTCAGAAACGGGCAAATTATGCAATGCAGATTCGGCTGGAAAAAATACCGTATGAAAATAAATAGGAATATTTTTATCATTACAAAAAGAAACAAAGTCAGGTAATTCTTTCCAGTTTTCTCTCATGGCACAAACAGAGATTCCAAAGAAAGTATCCTTACGACGGCTATAATCATAAAACCATTCAATATGCTGCATTACGCGTTCAAATTTAGCATTGATTCGAATACTTTCGTAGGTCTCTTTCACCAAAGAATCTATAGAAACATTGATATGAAAATTAGCTTTTTCAAGCATCCGTTTCACTCGATTATTTAGGATGGTCGCATTGGTTTGAATAGAAATATTTAGCTTAGGATTTAGTTCAATAATTTGTTCCCAAATTTCGTAATAAATTTCGATTAAGAAAGGCTCACCACCATAGAACTTCACTTCTTCAAGATGAGGAATGAAGGGTTTTAACTGCTCTACAAATTCTTGATCGTAAGGATTTTTAACTGGTGGTCTCCCCTCTCTATTTTTTCGAATAAGAGAAGAAAAATCTCCAGAGCACATGGTACATTCCAAATTACAGACATTGCTTAATTCGAATTCCATCACACTAGGAAAACCATTTTTATGAAGAGAGAATTTATCGTATTGCCAAGATTTAGAAGCATCATAATTTTCTGCTTTTAATAATTGTAAACAACCTTGACAACCGTGATTTAGATTTTTTTGAGCAATATATTTTCGCAAATTTTTAACTGCCAATCCATCCCAAATTTCTTGGACAGTTTGAGCTGGGTATGTTCCATAAAGATGGCTTCGATTATAACAACAAGCAGAGATTTTCCCTTCATGGCCAAAGTAAATATTTTTCAGTGGCGCATAGCAAATTAGGTCTTTAGCACCATATGGACGCATGGCATTATAGGCCGCTATTTTTTCGTTTTCGAGAGGCAAACCAAATTCATGGATTTGGTTTTTTGTTCCAAATCCAAGACCATTTTTAATTTTATTCCAAATATTTAAAGCCATAAATTTAGCTTATTGCCATTTTCTAAACCACATTTCCAAGACCACTAATTTCCAAAGTTGCCAATGTGATTTTTCCATAATTAATTGTTCTAATGCCTTAGGCTGAATAATTTCTTTTTCAATTAAATGTCCTCCTCTTAACTGCCTTGCATACCAATCGATATTCATATAGTACAAATCGGGACCTACAAAACCTTGCTTCGGTCGATCTAAGATTTGTTTAGGCATGACCGATTTGATATTTTCCCTTAACATTAATTTAGTCACGTCTTTCTGAAAGTACACTTTTTCATTTAAACCATAAAGGTATTCATACATTTCATGATCTAAAAACGGCACCCTCACTTCTAAGGAATTCGCCATACTTGCCCGATCTATTTTAGTCAAAACTAACTCCCCCATAAACGCTTTCACGTCCATGTATTGAAAAGATTTAAGAGGGCTCAGCATGGGTTGATAAAGTGATTTATAAAACCATTCCGAATTTGCAGGAATTTCATTAGCAATAGAAGGATGCAGCAATTGAGGAAGATTGTGATTACTATATCTTCCCATAGCCATAGCCTCTGCATATTTTTCTACGAAAAAAGAATTTTTAGGACCTTTAATTTTATGTTTCAACCAAGATTTCCAAGCATTTATTTTAGAAAAGTTAGCGATATCTTTTTGCCAAGAATAGCCCACTAATAATTCATCTGCCCCTTCACCAGAAAGCACAGCTTTATTATGTTTTCTTGCTAATTGACTAACCATATAAGTTGGAATAATAGAAATATCACCAATAGGTTCATCATAATGATAAGCCAATTTTTCGACCAAGTCCAATTGTTCATTTCCTACAATGGTGGTGTAATGTTTTTGCTCAAAAGTGTTGGCCACTAATTGAGCGTATTGGTGTTCACTGGCTTCCCAATTTTCGAAACCAATAGAAAAAGTATTGGCTTGATAATTCATTTTTTTCAATAAATAAACAAGTGCACTACTATCATAACCACCACTTAAAAAAGAGCCAATAGGGACATCACTTCGCGTATGTATTTTCACAGACTCTTCTAAAAAATGACCAACCTTTGCAATGGCTTCTTTAGCAGGTACCACCTTATTCCCTGGATTTAATTTCCAGTATTCAACAAGTCTTGTTTTTCCTTTTTCATGAAATAAAAAATGAGCCGCAGGTAATTTTTTCACTCCCTTCCAAATCGTTTTTGGAGAAGGAACAAAACGATAAGTCAAGTAATCTGCTACTGCACTATAATCTACTTCTAATTTAGCCGAAGGGCAAGCATGAATGGCTTTAAGTTCAGAACCAAAACAAAACATATCTTGCCGATCTAAATAGTATAAGGGTTTAATTCCGAATCGATCTCTAGCTAAAAATAAAGCTTGTTTTTTTTCATCCCAAATAGAAAAAGCGAACATCCCTTTAAAGCGTTGGAGACAGTCTGTTCCCCATGCTTCATAGGCATTTAAAACGACTTCTGTATCGGTTGTTGTGTTAAAAGAATATCCGCTAGATTCTAACTCTTTTTTTAGTTCTAAATAATTATAAATCTCTCCATTGAGGGCAATCCATAAATTTCGTTTGGCATTGGTCATGGGTTGTGCACCTCGATGACTTAGATCTAAAAAAGATAATCGCCGATGGCCAATGGCGACTTGTCCATTAGGAGAAAAGAAACTACCTTCTCCATCAGGTCCACGGTGAATCAGCGTATCCCGCATTTGGTTAAATACAGCTTCCTCAATTTTATTTTGATAGTTTATCCATCCATTAATTCCGCACATGCTTATCTTTCTTTATTAGAAATTGAGAAAAATCGTTTATTATTTTTTTGATACTTGGGTAAAATAATAAAAAATGTAAAGGCAAAAGAGGCCAAAAGAAAGGTTTCTTCAAAATAAGAATAAAAAGTCCAATTAAAGGTAGCCATTCTTCGTAGTAATCATTGAGAAAATACCAGAATTTAAATCGCCATTCATTTATTGGGAGAAAAGGTTTTTTCCAAGCTTTAAATTTAAAATAAGTAAACAAATGAAAGCCTAAAAAAGAGATGGGAATCCAAACAAATAACCAATGATAATCGACAATTAATACATTCGAAACAATAAAGACCAATGCTATTTCTAAAGGCAATAAAACTTTATTAACCAGATTGACAGACCATAATGGACCTTTATGCAGTACTAGAGTATTGACCTGATTTTTTTTATCATTCTTCCGATCATTTACCTGATGAATAATAATATTTCGGAGCCCTTTTGTAAATAAAAAAATAAGTAATAAACCAATCAAATAATAAGGAATAGGATGGCTAATTTCGGATAAAGTTGCGAAGGTAAAAACAGTAATTAAAAAGGGTAATAGATGTCCATATAAGGCATCAGAAATCACACCTAAAACCGATCGATTTTTAAATCGAAATGGTGGTGCAGAATAGAGTAAGATGATTACAAAAAGCAGGATTAACAAACCAATAGTAAACCAATATTTAGGCAAATAATACCAAGGGCCAAAACTTCCCATCAATAAAATCAATCCTACTAAAAACCCTTGGCCAAATGAAAAATAAGAAGCCAAATTAGCTTTACCTACTTTAGCATCTTCCGCTTGATCAAACCAATCATTACAAAAATATCCAAGGCTGGCAGCAGCACACACACTTATAAAAAACCAGAAAGCATAAAAGCCTAAATTCATCAATGAAATTTCCGCGATAAAAAGAACCGTATAAAGGCCAATCATAATTGGACCTATAAGGTGATTCCACCAAAGCGTAAATCGAGATAAACGGAAGATTTCTTTCATCAGTTTATCATTTATTTACCCAATGACGAATGAATGGAAATGGATATTCTTTTTTCAATAGTGTTTCCAAATTTGTGGTATTATTCGGATCAAATTTACTTTGTTTTCTTTTAAATAAAGTAAACCTTTTTTCATAACGCTCAATATACTTTTCTGGATCTGGCGCGACCTTTTCTGAATCTATCCAATGCGGATTTATATTTTGCACATCAAGGAAATCAAACAACTTTCCAAAGGATGATTTTAGAATATCGTCTTCATAAGAAAAGCGAAGCACCTCATGTGTTTTTTCTAAAGATGGTATGATTTCATTTATCCAAAAGCATTGTTTTAAATAAAAACCAAAGGATCTTTTTTTAATATTAATTAACCCTTTAAATGGCAAACTATTGGGGATTGACCAACTATGCCACTGCCCAGTTTTCATTGCTAATAGCAAGGAAGCATATTGAGCCAATAGATTTTTTCTGTAGACATAAACGATTTTTATATTTGGGAAATTCTGTTGAATATTTTCTTTAATGAGTAATGCATCACTCACTTTATAAACTACCGTTTTTATACCATTTGCTTTTATATGAGATTTAGGATGCATGGTAGAAATCGCATCAAAAAGACGAGTCCAACCTTGAGTTTTTTCGATTTCGTTTTGGTTACCGTAAGTAAATGTAGTGATTCCTTCACTAAAAAAAGGTTGTGGTTTAATTTCACCAGTAAACATACTAATTTCTGGGTGACCAGCTAAAGCCAATTGTGAGATTGTTGTTCCTGATCTCGCACATCCAATAACCAAAAATCGTTGTCGATTTTCCATAGATTTTTTTTCGTTCAATTTATTTAGGCTGCGTTACGAATTAGTTCTTTTTATTATATGTTTTAAAAAATGACTATCCACTTGTTTGATAGTTAAGTTCAAAAGTAGTATGTTTGTAAGAGCCCAAGATTACACAATTATCTTATTTATTTATAAATTTCTAGCAATTTCCCCCAATGAAAGTTGCTTTAATCAGTTCGGCGGATAAAATCGGAGGCGCAGCAATTGCGTGTTGGCGACTTGGTGATGCCTTAAGTAGAATACAAATTGATGCTCGATTAGTGGTTCAAAAACAAACAGAACCGCACCCTATGGTGATTCATTCGAATCCTGGATTAAAAAAATTAGCGGCTTGGTATAATGAATATTCAGAACGATTAACTTTTATTCCGAAGGCAGTAAACAAAGATGTTCGTTTTTATTTTTCTTTAGGTACGATTGGACAAGATTTAAGTACTATTCCTTTCATAAAAGAAGCAGATGTTATTCATTTACATTGGATAAATAAAGGATTTCTTTCCTTTGGTTTTATAGAAAAACTTATACAATTAGGGAAGCCAATTGTTTGGACTATGCATGATATGTGGCCTTTTACAGGAGGTTGTCATTATAGTGGTTCGTGCGCCCATTTCAAAAAATCATGTGGGGATTGTTGGTACTTAAAAAATGGAAATTCTAAAGATTTATCAACAGAACTTTTTTCGATAAAGAAGGCATTTTACGACCAAAATCCTAATATTATTTTCACCTGTCCTAGCCAATGGTTATTAAATCTAGGCAAACAAAGCACCTTATTAAAAAACCAACAAATACGTCATATTCCCAATACCATAAATCTACAAGAATATAAACCTTTAAATCAAGAAGTGTGTCGTAAAAAATTGAAACTTCCAATACATAAAAAGTTAATATTTTTTATCGCGATGAATATTAGAGATAAACGTAAAGGAATGGAAGAATTTAGGTATAGTATTGATCTTTATCTTAAAAATCACCCTAAGATTGCTGCCGATACCGAGTTGGTCATTATGGGAAAAAATAAAGGAAACTCAAATATAGATTTTCCATTAAAAACCTATTATTTGTCACAAACTACGAACCCTGAATTAATAAAAGAAGCTTATAACGCATGTGATTTAGTTGCGGTTCCTTCCTTACAAGACAATTTTCCCAATACCGTATTAGAAGCTATGGCCTGTGGAATTCCTGTAATTGCTTTTCAAACAGGAGGAATACCAGAAATGATCAAACATAAACAAACAGGATATATTGCAAAAAAAGCCAATTGCGAAGACTTTGCAAAAGGTATTGATTGGATATTAAAAGACAATGAAAAGCATGATTACTTAAAAAAAGCATCGAGAAAAAGAGCCCACCGCTTATTTGATTATCGAGTAATTTGCCGCCAATTTTATCAATTATATAAAGAAGTTATAGATGCTAAAAAATCTTCCAACCTATTAATTTCCAAAAAGTAAATTCCAATATTCAGTACTTATTGGGGCATTATTTTCTTTAGCCGATCTGGCAAACTTTCGAGCTAAATCTATTTTATTATTTTGATAATACAATTCAGATAAAGTTAAATAAAATCGACCATCTTTCGAATTTAAAGAAATGGCCTTTTGAATATTATTTTCTGCTTCCTCTAAACTACCAATTCGCCATTGACAAACACCTTTTAAATAAATTACCTCGGCATTAAAAGGATTAAAATTTAAATAATTATTAAAATTATCAAGGGCTTGTTGAAAATCTTTTTGACTCGCATAAATTTTAGCCTTATTTAAATAGGCCTCTGGGCTATATTTCGCCAATTTGATGGCTTGATTTAAGTCAGAAATCGCAGCTTCGGTTTCCCCAATACTGGCCCATATTGCGCCTCTATTTGTATAAGCTTTCGAATAATTACTATAATTTTGAATTAATAAATTGGCATCCAACATAGCCAAATCAGTTTCCTGTCTTTTCAAATATATCCCAGACCGATTTAACAATGCTTCATGAAAATTTGGGTTGATTTGCAAGGCCTGATTATAAAGAGGCATAGCTTTCTCATCTTTCCCTTGTTTTTCATAATAGTATCCTAAGTTTGTATATCCAATTTCTTCTGATGGAAATTTATAGATTAAATCTGTAAATAAAGATTCACTATTTTTCCAAACATCTAATCTAAAAAAGGTGTAACACCCTAATACAACAGTCAATCCTAGCAAAAATAAACTTCGCCATTTTATTTTAGATGGCTTCATATAATACCAGCATCCAATAAAAGCAAACATTAAACCTATTGATGGAATATATAAATATCTATCCGATAAAAAGTTCGTTCCTGAAACAGGCATAATCAAAGCAGGAATGACAGTTATAAAGAAGAAAAATAATCCAAAATTAAGAGGGCCCGTTTCTTTTCTTCTTTTAAAGAAATAATATAAACTGATTATTCCCAAAATAATAATTGCATAAACCCCATAGCCTAATGTGCCAATAATTTGATCAAAAGGATAAACAATAGCTAAGTAAATAGGAATAAAAAAATGCAACACAAAGGCAAACATTCGAAATAAAAATATTATTGGAATTTGAAGAATCGATGGTAAACTTAAATATTCAGAGGAACTTGTATATCCAATTAAATATTCAGAAAAAACGCCTTCTGATTGTGTGATGAATCCAATTCCTAATATTCCAAAAAGAAAACAAAGCAAAAAAGAAGCTTTCCACCACATTCGAATATTTTTATGATGATGAAAATCTAAAAGAATAAATAAAAGGAAAAGGGTTATCCCTGTAGATTTTGAAGCAACAGAGAGCATTAGACAAATCATTGAAATAATTAACCAAATCCATTTATTTCCATCTTTCAATAAATATCTTAAATACGATAAAGCACCTATTAAAAAGAAAAAACCATATAACACATCTTTTCTTTCTACTACCCAAGCTACAGATTCCGCTTTCATAGGGTGTATCAGAAAAATTAAACTGCAAAAGAAGGCAATTTCTATATTATTATTTTTCAATGGTGCCCAAAATGTACTAACTCTTCCTATGAAAACAAAAACAAGAATTGAATTCAGTAGATGCAAAATCAAATTATTTAAATGAAAAACCATTGGATTATTCCCAAAAATCCCATATTCAATCTTCCAAAAAATATTTGTTAATGGCTTATAATTGGGGGAAGGAAACTGATTAGATAACAAATTTGACCAATTCCAGTTAGGATTAGTAATCGCTGGATTTTCAAAAATCATTACAGGATCATCAATGTTAACAAAATCAAAATTTAGAGTTTTAACAAAAATAAAGATTCCAACAATAACAATTCCGAAAACAAGCCAATTTTTGTTCTGAATTTTATCCAATTTTAAAGAAAATTTAGTGCAAAATTAGGAATATCTAACACCTACAGTATTTATCTTTGCTAAAGTAAAGATAATTCGTGGTTATTTTATTCTAAATTAAAAACAGCAAAAAATCAATGTCACTTAATAAGTTCCATTTTACCACTATTATTTCTGTCATAACTGTGTAATAACCTATTTATTAAGTATATTAGAGAACCCCAAACACCATAAGATAAAAACCTTATCACATGAATCGTAAACTGTATACCCTAATGTTATTCGCCATCTTTTTATTTGGCAGTCAAAATTTAGTTTTTGGTTATTCAACAACCACCAAACTAGTATCCTCCTCTCAAAAAATGATCACCTTAGGTTTTGGAAACCTAAATAAAGAAATCATTTCTAACAATCAAAAACAGAAGTCATTTTATGATCCTTTTGAAAATTTAGCTTGGCGTACCGCTTCTATAGGATCCTGTACCACTCCATTCAGTGTAACTGCTCCTACAAATACATCAAGTTCTACCTCTGGCATAGGTAACCATTGTGGGAATCAACCATCTCCTGATCATAATTATCGAGTAACCATTCCTTGCGATGGAAGTTGGACTTTCTCATTATGTGGCTCTAGTTTTGATACTTGGCTCTATGTAGGTACAGGTTGTTGTTCAAGTGCTACTGGAAACAATAATAATTTTTGTGGTACCAGTTCCGAATTAACCTCCACTATTACCGCAGGAACTTATTGGGTATCTATCGAAGGAAACGGAGGTGCTTCAGGAAATTATACTTTAGATATCTGTGAAAACGATCCCCCTATTCATGCGAATGTTCCTGCGAATCAAAATGTAAGTGCAGATGCCAATTGTCAATTTACATTACCCGATTATATAACTACAAATTCAATCACTTCTACAGATTGTGGTGCATCATTAACAGTAACACAATCTCCAGCAGGTGGTACAGTACTTGGTCTTGGTGCAACTAATGTAACTTTTTCTTCTACTGATGCTTGTGGCAATACGAATAATACCACAATCACTGTTACTGTTGCAGATAATACTGCGCCAACACAAAACTTATGTCTACCCAATGTTTCATTTCCGACTGACCCAGGAACTTGTACTCGGGTAGTTACTTACCCCACTCCTACATTTAATGACAACTGTGGAGGAACTGCTATTCCTGGAACATTGACTGCTGGATTCGCATCGGGTTCTACATTTCCACTTGGGGTTACTACAGTAACCTACACCTATACTGACCCTTCGAGTAATCCAGCAACATGTACCTTTGATGTAACAATTACTGATGGGGAAGATCCAACAATTACTTGCCCAGGAAATCAAACATTATCTCCAGGGGCAGGATGTAATTATACCTTACCCGATTACACTGGTTTAGCAACAGTTGGAGATAATTGTCCTGGTGCAACCACGGTTACTCAAAGTCCTACGATTGGTTCTTCAGTTTCTGCTGGTTCCACCACTGTAGTAACACTTACAGTAACTGATGCAGCCACAAACTCAGCAACTTGCACTTTTGAAGTTACTACATCTGAGATGACAGCTTCCGCTTCCCTTGGCAGTAATGTTTCCTGTAATGGATTAAGTGATGGTACGGCAACTGCTGTTGGTGCAGATGGTACCCCTCCTTATACCTATAATTGGGATAATGGGGAAACTAATGCTGCAGCGAATATGCTCAACGCTGGCACACATATTGTTACTGCAACTGATGCTAATGGGTGTTCTGCTACTGCTTCTGTTATAATTACCGAACCTGTAGCTTTAACCGCCTCCACCACCTTTGGAAATAATGTCTCTTGTAATGGATT
>JAHDCJ010000090.1 GCA_020629935.1 Saprospiraceae bacterium
TAATATACAATACCATATAAATTGTAGGGGCGTATGGACGTACGATTATCAAAAGGGCGTATGGTAATACGCCCCTACGATTTATTGACTAATAACCATCTTTTTAGAAAAGGAGCCTTCCTCCGTTTCAAAAACAATCATATAAATTCCTGCACCTGAATTAGAAAGCTGAATAGGTACATTTTGATTTTGCACTTGATGAAGTAAACCTTGTTTTACTTGTTGACCCAGTGCATTAAAAATCGTATAGTTGACATCTTGTATTTTATCTAAAGCAAATTGGATTTCAAAATTCCCATTATTCGGATTAGGGAATAGTTCAAATTGTCCTTGTGCTTCAGCAACTTGATTTATGCCTACAGGAGGACAAGCCGCAGGATCACCTGCTATATCTTTAAATTGGCCAATGGTAAAAGGAAAGAAGATTTCGCTACCAAAGTCAGTCCCAAAATTTTTAAGGGTAACTGGAAAATCAACACGTCGAATATTCACTGCGCCAGTTCCATCGTTATTATTCCACCAAGATAAACCATCACCACCAGTATCAACTACACGAAAAACATAACAACCTGGATCTAAATCAAAAGTGTCTGTATACGTCGTGCTATTGGATAAAGTGCCAGGTAATCGCTCAAAAAGCACATTCCCATCGACATCTTCAACTGAATAACCAGTTTCGTTTGCCGCATTGTTCGTATTTAAATAAACCAAAAACTGTGGAGTTAATACGCCTGTTTTTACAAAAGTAGATTCCATATAGTTATTATAACTATAATCATCCGATGCATTATTCGCAAATTCTATTTGAGCGAAAAATACAGGATCAGCTACATCATATCCAACCCAACTCACTGCGGGAAGGGTCACTTCTTCTTCCTCCATAAAATTCAAATTCCCAGTCCATGTATATTGACAGGCATTTCCTCCTTCTACTCCATAACGGAATGTAACGCTTGTTAAAGGATCAGAGCCACTATTTCTAATTTTGATAACAGGACCACCACAAATAGGATTTCTTCGGCCATATTCATCCTGTAAACTTGGAGAAATAATATCTACAATCTCTGCATCAGTAGTAAAATTTGGACTGCCATAAGAGACGAGTTGGGCATCAATAATATAATTTGGAGGTGTTTCTCCTGAAGGTACTGTTACCGAATATGGCTGGATGCGAAGGTCTAAATTAATCATACTTCCAGCAGTAGTAGGCAGCTCATGTAAAAAAGTGAGTGTTCGCAAACCTGGGCACCATCCTGCACGGTCATAAAGCCATGTGCCACCTTGTGGGTAAATAGGGTTCTTTCCACAATCGTATCTGAAAAAACTATTATTCACTACATTTACTCCATCTAAATCGAAATAATATTGTCGATCATAAAATTCAGCCGCATTGAGCGAATTAATAAATCCATGTCCGCTGATAGTCATTCGTACTCTAGTCATATTTGCTGCGGCATCAAGTTGAACGTCTCTGGGCACCGTTCGATTTGCTTCAAAATCTGCACTATTGGTATAACTCCATCCTCCTGCTCCAGAACGATATAAATTTTCTATTTTTATAACATCCCTCGGTGGAGTACCTTCAATAAAATCAAATCGGAGACTTACAGAGAAACCACTAGACCAACCTGCATAAAAAGCTCGAATATCTTTGGTGCTTTGTAGTACCGTAGCAAAGTCCGTTACATCAAATACATGGTCAAAAGACCATCCATTATTGAAACCATTGGTTCCATTAGCCATATAGCCTCCATAGGGCGTAATCACACGACCAAGTTCGAAATTGTCAATGACTTCAAATACATTCCAAGTAGTATCAACTACAAGGGGCATCGTAGAAATCGTATCTAATGCAGAAACGGTGGAATCCATTAAGCCTGTTGGATTCAAGAGCTCAATTTTTGAGGTATAGTCCCAGTCACTACAACCTGAACTTGGACATCCCATAGTATAAGTCATGGTGATTTTTCGATAGGTTTTAGAGCCATCAGGGAATTCGCCAGCTTCGGTGTAACCGCCCCACCAAGTCATGGCGGTTCCATCATGTACAAAAACAGTGGTGGTATCGCCTTCCGCAGCAAATAGATTAGAAAAAGTGAAAAAACAAAGTAAAGTAAGGAGTAGTTTGTTCATAATGTCTCTTGTTTTACTTAGAGTAAGAAATATTCGTTTGATGATAAATAGGAATTCTAAAGCTAATTGAAATTTAAAAGTTTACCAAAAGGAATGGGCATTAATTCTTTTCGTTTATATTTGCCTTTCAAAATATTTTAAAGATCGTATGGAAGCAGGACTAAACCCTTTTATTATACTTGCCATTATTGCTATTTATTTCTTGGTTTTAATGGGTATCTCCTTTGTTACCGGAAAGGATGCCGATAATGCTGACTTTTTTGTGGCAGGAAAAAAAGCCCCTTGGTTTTTAGTCGCTTTTGGTATGATTGGAGCCTCCCTTTCTGGAGTTACTTTTATTTCTATCCCTGGAGTGGTAGGTGAGGATAAAGCCAATACCTGTTTTTCCTATATGCAAATGGTATTTGGTTATTTAGTAGGGTATCTGGTTATTGCCACGATACTCATGCCTGTGTACTATCGATTAAATCTGACTTCAATTTATGGCTATTTAGAACAGAGATTTGGCCCAGTAGCTTACAAAACAGGCGCTGCTTTTTTCTTATTATCTCGGACCATTGGTGCGTCCTTTAGGTTGTATTTAGTAGCCATTGTATTGGATCAATTTGTAATGGTCGGACCATTAGAGATTCCTTTTTGGTTAACGGTTATATTAACGATTCTTTTAGTATGGGTTTATACTTTTCGAGGAGGAATAAAAACCATTGTTTGGACAGATACCTTACAAACGCTATGTATGTTGCTCGCAGTAATTTTTACGGTGGTTGCGATTGGTGAAGCAATGGGATTAGGAATTATGGATATAATTCCTGCTATCCAGAATAGTGATTATAGCCAAATGTTTTTCTTTGAAGGAGGTTGGAGCGATCCTAATAATTTTTTCAAACAATTTATAAGTGGGGTATTTATAGCCATCGTGATGACGGGTTTAGATCAAGATATGATGCAAAAAAACTTAGCTTGTCGTAGCTTAAGAGATGCCCAGAAAAATATGTTTTGGTTTAGTGTGGCATTGGTCTTTGCCAATTTACTTTTCTTAGGCTTAGGTGCTTTACTTTATCTATATGTTGATTTTTCAGGTTTAGCACTTCCAAGTAAATCCGATCATTTATTCCCTATGATTGCTTTAAGTGAATTGTCACCATATATAGGCGTATTATTTATTTTGGGATTAATAGCTGCAGCCTATTCAAGCGCAGACTCTGCTTTGACCTCGTTAACTACGTCCTTTTGTGTAGATTTTTTAGGATTTGAAAAAATGAAAACTAGAGAAGAGGCCAACCAAAGATCAGAAGATTTATTGGATATTGAATCCGATAATTTGCTAGACGCCTTAAGCCCAGTTGCTGACCCTAAATCATTAAAAGAAACTCGATTTAAAGTCCATATTGGTTTTTCTATTCTATTATTTGTAGTGATCATCGTTTTTTGGATGCTAAACAATGATTCGGTAGTCACGCAGTTGTTTAAAGCCGCAGGGTACACCTATGGCCCGCTATTGGGCTTATTTACATTTGGTTTGTTTATGAAAAATAAGGTCAATGATCAATGGGTTTGGTTAGTTTGTTTACTTTCTCCTATCTTATCATACATACTAAATATGTATTCTACTCAATGGTTTAATGGCTTGGAATTCGGCTTTTTGATTTTATTAGTGAATGGCCTAATTACCTTCTTCGGTTTATTTATTATTTCGGAGATGAGCCCACAAATCCAAGAAGAATAATTTGATTTATTCTCTAATCCTAAATATTTAATAAAAAGTCTGAAACCTGAAAAATATTAAAATAGCCCTAGCCTTTATTTGGCTGGGGCTATTTTAATTTAAAGAAAAAATAATATATACAAATAGTATAACAAAATAATGGTTTGTTTAGCTTATGGCTTTTTTTTATTTTTTTTTCATGTCACATTTTTGTTTTTTTTAGACAAAATAAAACGTGTTTTAAATCAAATTGCAGTTCCTCACAATATTTTATTATAGAGACCTAAAATAAATTTACTATGCAATTACAAATTAAAACACGATTATTAATGGCTTTTTTCCTACTACTTTTTAGTAGTTTTTGGCTTAAAGCTCAATTTAACCACGACTTTACCTTAGCCACAAATGGTGATTTGGCAGAATCGCAAGCCAATACCCATGTAGAGGATGGGCATGTGTATACAGTACAAACTACAGCAAGCGCAAACTTACCCACAACTACAGGTACTTCATTAAATGGGGGATCTGATATCTATATTACCAAGGCAACCACAGCAGGAGTTATTGTTTATCAAACGTATCTTGGATCAGAATTGGCTGATAGTGGATATAAATTTGATGTGGAGAATGGTAAAATGTATATTTCTTGGTTGACTACAGGTACTCTAGCCCCAGTTACAGATGGATCTATTGCTAATCAAGGAAGTACCCAATGTTATCTTTTTGTTTTAGATGCTTCTGGTAATATAGAGTATGGAGGTCAGAAATTTGAAGGAATTTTAATGAGACCAGGAATATTTGACCTAATAGCAGATAATAATAAAATATACGTATCGTATTCTTTTAATAAATCTCAATCAGGAGTAGATTCGGCAACAGACGATTTTATTATAACGGATGGATCAACAGCCACTGATGGTTACAGTACTATGGTATTACTTCGAGTCTTTGACACTTTTGGTAGCCTCGTTCATAGCGGATTTTTAGGAGGAGAAATCGATAGTAATCCTGAAACTACTGGAGCAGCTACTATTATAAATACCCTAAAGGTAGAAAATGGCAATTTGTATTTTCAAGGATTAACATCATCCTTTGATATGCCATATACAAAAACCTATGGTTTACCAACAAATGCTAGACGAGATGTATTCATTGGAAAATACGATCCAAATTTTGTTAAAGAATACCTAGTTAAAGTAAGTGGAAGCGGTCAGGATAATGATAAGGAGGCTGATTTTTATGTTGAAAATGGAGAACTTTATCTTGCAACAGCAGTTGTCTCAGAAGGGCTTCCTGTAACTGCAGGATTAAATGCTGCCTCTCCTTTAGTAGGGGCAAATCATGCTTGGATTGCAAAATTTACTGTAGATGGCCTTATTGATAAATCGACTTATATCAGTGGAGCTGGAGATTTTTTAAAACCATCTTTTATTATGACTCCAGCAGGTCTTGTCGTTTCTATGGAACGTGGAAATAAAATTGGAACTGCAAATTTTGAACCGATCCGAGTACATTTCTTAGGACATGATTTAGTTTTAAACAACACCGTTGAAGTTGTGGGAAATAATTTGCTAGGAGGAGCTCAATTAGCTTATATCAAAGGGCATGTGTTTATGGTTTATACTTCAAAAGCTACGGATATTCCGACAACAGATGGAAGTACACCAACTCCTGGATATGGAACTATGTTGATGGACCTTTCGGGTAATATAGTTTATAATAGTACATTTCCTAGTGACGCTAGAGTCATTGTTTTTGGAAGTAATTATATATTGACAGTGGGGTCTACAAATTATAAATCTATAGCCGTAGATGATTGTTCGGTATACGTAGGTTTAACTTATAATCCAGCTGTTTCATCTATCCCAGGTACTACAGCAAGTACATTGATACCCAATGATGTAGCATTTGTAAAATTAGATTTAGCGCCAATTTTTAATGCACCTAATACCTTAAGTCCTGCTTCTCAAACAGGAGCTTGTGTGGGTATGATTATAGAAAAAATTGAAGGTACTCCTGTAAAAAATACGACAGGTAATATTACTGCTCACTATGAATGGGAAGAAGCAACTGCAATGGGAGGACCATGGTCAACCATTATGGGAGAATTTAGTCAAGATTATATGCCTGCGGTTACTACAATGGATAAATACTATCGACGTATTGCTAAAGACATTTGTACAGGGAATACTATTTCTACTTCAGATCCAGCATTTGTACAAGGAAGTGCAAATACAGCTCCTGTAGTAAATACTTTTGATATCCAATATGCTTGTGATGGTTCAACTATTCAATTGGGCAACTTACCAGAATCTGCTTCTGGAGGAACTGCTCCTTATACTTATCAGTGGGAACCTGCGGGATTAGTAGCCTCTCCAACTTCTTCGCAAACAAATGCAACAGTTACAGAATCTACTATATTTACTTTAGAAGTTACGGATGCAAATGGTTGTGTAGCTTATGGTCAACAAGTGGTCATTGTTCCAACTGTTGATGCAGGCGAAGACCTTTCTGTATGTGATGGAACAGCTGTGACCATTGGTAGCCCAGGACTACCTGCGGCTACTGGTGTTACCTATGCTTGGACTCCAGCTTTGGGTTTATCTTGTAGTACTTGTCCACAAACAACTACTTCTATTACAGGAATTGCCAGAACATTTACACTTACAGCAACTGTTCCTTTAGCATTGGGTGGTACTTGTACTATTTCAGATGCAGTAACCGTTACTCCTGTAACTCCACCAGCCGCAGGAAATTTTGCTGGACCAGATGTGGTATTTTGTAAAGGATTATCAGGCCCTATAGGTGATGCTAGTTTAGATGCTTCTTACAGTTATACTTGGGCGCCAGGGGCTTATCTTGAGTCAAATGATGATTCAGAAGTCGTTTTCAATGCAGGATCAGAATTTCCTAATCCAAATGTAATTAATTACTTTTTGACCGCAGAGAAAGATGGTTGTGTATTTACCGATGAGATTGAAGTAGCTGTTATAGAAGCAGATGCTGAAGATGATGGATGCGGTCCTAGATATTTAGGAGAAGGTGATGAAACTCCAGATGTAAATGATACTTATTCTTGGACGAAATTAACTGGCGATGCTACATTTTTAACGGCAACAAACATTCCTAGACCTCAAGTCACTGGTGCTACCGTTGCTTCTGAATTTGAGCTAGTTGTTACTTATAATGGTTATACATGTAAAGACTCTGTTATTGTAAATAGTGGATGTGGATGCGGAGTAGAAATTGAAGTTGAAGCGCCAGCAGGGTGTCCTAGTTTAGATCTTGGACCAGTAGAATTAGTGGCTTCAGGAGATGCGGCTTTATTTACTTATTCTTGGTCTCCAGCAGCGGGTTTAAATACAACTACAGGGAAACGAGTAAGTCTTACTGATAGTGGTTTTAGAACATACACTGTAACGAAGACATCAATCTTAGATCCATCATTCTTTTGTACGGAATCTATTGTCGTGAATGACCCAGCAATGAGTTTGCCAGTGGTGGATGTTATTGATCCTTCAGTAATATGCGAAGGAGGAAGTATTGAAATTGGAGGTCCTTTAGTGGCATTGTATACCTATGAGTGGGTTTCTACTGATCCTAGTTTAATTGATGTAAATAGTTCGAATCCAACGGTAATGCCAACAGATTCTTCAACCTATTTCTTGACGGTTACAGATTCAGGTACGGAGTGTATAGCTACTGCTGAGACTATGGTATTTGTTCCTCAACCAATCGCTGATGCAGGGGAAGATTTAGAAGTGTGCGGTGGTTCTATTGTTACCATTGGTACACCAGATCCAAGTAACGGAGATTGGACTTACCAGTGGGACCCACCTACTGCTCCTTGGAGAAATGGAACCGATGCAAATTCTGCACAACCAGATGTTTTAGTTGCAGCAAATCTTAATTTTGTAGTTACGGTTACTGATGTGAGTTCAGGTTGTATTGCCACAGATGATCTTTCTATTATTGTAAATGATGCAGCTCCTGTTATTGCTGATGCACCAAATGTAACTATTTGTGAAGGAGAAACTGAAATTATTGGATCTCCAGAAGAACCAGGATTATTATATAGTTGGTCTCCAGCTGCAGGTTTAAGCTGTACAGATTGTGCACAACCTGAAGTTTCTACAATGACGAATCAAACCTATACTGTTACGGTAACAAGAATTGGCTCTTGTGTGGCTTCTTCAACAGATGACGTAATAGTTACAGTAAATACATTACCCACAGTTAGCTTAGGTGCGGCCTTAACTTATTGTCCAGGTGATCCTGGAATCAATATCGGAGGAAATGCTCCAGCAGGAATGACTGCTTACGAATGGACTCCTGCTACGGATTTATCAGACGCGACTATCGCAGATCCTGTGGCTACTCCAAGTGCTGCAATTACATACACTCTAGCGGTTACAGATGCGAATGGCTGTGTTGGAACTGGAGATATTGAAATAGTTATTCCAGAAGCACCAGATGCGGGAATAAGTAAAAATATTTGTCTGTCTGAGGTAACAACTTTGGGCGCTGCTACGAATACAGGAACCATCTTATGGTCTGGATCTGAAGTTGCAGACTTATCATGTACGACGTGTGCTGAGCCTGTTTATACGCCTTCTTCAGCAGGAACGTTTACCTTTACTATTGAAGAAACCATTGGAGGATGTGCGCAAACAAGTGATGTAGTAATCACTGTAATAGAGCAAGTGGCTCCAATGCTTACCATTCCAACTACTATTTGTGCAGGAAGTTGTGCTACCATTGGAACTACAGCAGAAGTGGGTAAAACATATGCTTGGTCTCCAACAACAGGGTTAAGTGATCCATATAGTGCAACAACTTTTGCTTGCCCAAGTGCAACAATGACGTACACTTTAACAATTACCGATGAAGTTACGGGTTGTTTTGCAGAAACGGACGTATTAGTTCCTGTAGAATCAACTCCAGCTCCAGCAGTTACATTTAATGATATTAACGTATGTAGAAACGAGGCGGGAAGTTTAGCAGTAACTGTTGCTCCAGCTGGATCTTATAACTATCAATGGTCTCCAGGAGCAAACCTTACTGGAACTACTTTAGCAAATCCTTCATTGATTTCGACTGCTATTGCAGGTACCGAAACATATTCGGTAACTGTTACTAATACGACTACAGGATGTTATGCGGTAGCTGAAGGTGACTTGATCGTTGATATCTGTTTGAAGATTATGGGTAATGTATGGAATGATGCGAATAATACCATTTTTAATGAATTAGAAAATACAACAGATGCAGGAAGTAGTCTTTATGTTTACTTAATTGACCCAGTAACGGGTTTAGTTATTGATATGATGCCAGTTAATCCTGATGGTTCTTATGAATTTGATGGAAACTCTGGAGATCAGTATCAGTTAGTATTAACAACGGATGGTACAGGTACAATTGGAGGAACTCCTCCAGCACCAGTTCTTCCAACGAATTGGATGCATACAGGAGAAAATAAAAATGGTGCTTCAGAAACAAGTAGTCCTGGTGTAATCGATTTAATTGTAGGTACAAGCGATGTAATCGAACATAATTTTGGTATTCAGCAGTATCCAGACACAGATTCTCATGCCTTTATAATTGGAGATCCTGTTCCTGGAGAAACACAATCATTAACTACTGGAAATAGTATGGGACCATTATCTGGTTCAGATCCTGAAGATGGTGTGGCAGGCGTTGGTTCTGATTTTGAAGTAACTGATTTGTCAAATATGAATGGAAATATTTTATTCTATGATTATAATAATGATGGAGTACTTGATCCAGGTGAAGAATTAAATGTTGGTGATGTAATTATGAATTATAATCCAAACTTACTTGCCGTTTCATTCACTCCAAGTACAGGATCAACTGGATTCTCTTTCGGATATACAACGACGGATAATGCAGGAGTTAATGATCCAACACCTGCGACTTATCAAGTAAATTGGACCAATCCAGTTTTACCAATTGAGATTGTTGAATTTGAAGTAACGAAACGAAACTATACTTCAGTGTTACAATGGGTAACTGCTACAGAAGTAAACAGTGATTACTTTGAAATCCAACGGAGTAAAAACGGTAATAACTGGGCTGCGATTGGAAAAGTAAAAGCGGCTGGAGATACAGAAATTGAGCAGTTTTATAACTTTACAGATCTAAACCCAGAAGAAGGTATTAATTATTACCGATTAAAGGTGATTGATCGAGATGAAACATTTGAATACTCTGTTGTGAAAACGATTAAATATGGTGAACTTACATTTGAGCCAGTAATTTACCCGAATCCAACTATGGGCCGTATTAATTTACGAAATGTACTTCCTGATGAAATTGAAACTATTAAAATTGTAGATCAATTAGGAAGAACAGTTAAAGTAATTGAGCCTTCTAGCTTCTTACAATTTGATATTAGTGAATTACCTTCTGCTATATATACCGTAAATGTTACGGATAAATTGGGTGGAGTGTACAATATTAAAGTGCTAAAAGAGTAATAACTTAATTAAAGTATAAATAAAGGCCAAGCAATATGCTTGGCCTTTGTTGTTTTTGTTCAATTCAATTTTTGAATATAAAAAAGCCCAACGATTATCGTTGGGCTTTTTGTTGTAGTAAAGACTACAAATATATTTTAAAAATAGAATCTGATTTACTCAGCAACTACTTCAAAATTAATTTTACAAGGAACTTGATCATGAAGATTCGCATCAGCAGCATATGTACCTACCATCTTTACTTCATCTTGAATAATAATCTTTTTACGATCAATATCAATACCTAAAGTTTCCTTAATAGCATTTGACAATTGAATGTTCGTAACACTTCCAAAAATCTTCCCAGAAGTTCCTGTTTTTGCACCAATTTTGATGACCGTATCTTGAAGCTTTTGAGCGATTTCACGATATTCGTCTAATCGTTTCAATTCATTCAATGCTTTGATTCTTAGTTTTTCTTCAACCACACCGCGGTTGGTTTTATTAGCAATTACTGCCAATCTTTGAGGAATAAGATAATTGCGACCAAATCCAGCTTTTACTTTTACGATTTCGCCAGCAGTTCCCAACTTATCTACATCTTCTAATAAAATGATTTCCATAATTATCAGATTTTGACAACAGCCTAAACTGTCGATGTTTTTAAATTATTTTAAAAGATCCGTTACATAAGGCAAGATCGCTAAATGACGTGCACGCTTCACTGCCGTAGCAATTTTTCGTTGGTATTTTAGCGAGTTACCTGTAATACGACGTGGTAAAATCTTACCTTGCTCGTTTACAAACTGCATTAAAAAATCTTCATCCTTATAATCAATATATCGGATATTATATTTACGGAATCGGCAATACTTTGAACGTAATTGACCAATTTTAGGATTGCTTAAAAATTTTATATCTTCTCTAGTCGCCATTATTCTTCAGTTTTTTCGTTAACAGATGGAGTTTCAGCTTTCGCTTCTACTGGAGTTTCTACTTTCGTTTCTGCTGGAGCTTCTACCTTAGCAGCTGGTTTTGGAGCAGGCTTAGATGGCTTTTTCTTATTGTCATTACGACGTTTGTCATCTTTTTTCGCAGCTTCTGCTTTTTCTTTAGCTATTGCTTCTTTCTTGAATTTGTACGCTTTGATCTTCCCTTCGCGCTTGTCTAGGTTGTATTGAACACCATATTTGTCAAGTGCAGCAGTTAAAAATCGCATAATACGCTCATCTCGACGCATAGCCAATTCAATAGTTTGGATTAATACGCCATTTGGTGCAGAAAACTCTACGCAATAATATACGCCTGAATTTCTTCTTTTGATAGGATAAGCTAGTTGTCTTAAGCCCATTTCTTCAACGTGAACAATCTCTGCGCCTTCTTCTTTGATCTTAGCGACATAGTTATCCGCTGTCTGCTTAATCTCATCGCCCGACAGCACCGGATCGACGATGAAAGTGATTTCATACTGTGGCATGAATTCTCAATTTTAGTGATAAAAAAATAAATTAGCGTGCAAATGTACGAATAATATTGGTTAATAGCAGGGTTTTATTATTCTTTTTTAAAGAATAATAAAGTTTTGTTTCCTTATATTTGCACATTATTTACAAAGGGATGTATGCCTACAACCCCAAAAGAAGATTAGCCAAAGAAATAATTTATGACCAATAAGAAAAAATATTTAATTACTTCTGCCTTGCCTTATGCAAACGGACCACTTCATATTGGTCACCTCGCAGGCGCTTATTTAAGCGCGGATGTTTATGCTCGATTTCTGCGTTTGAAAGGAGAGGATGTCGCTTTTGTTTGCGGATCAGATGAACATGGTGCAGCCATTACGATTCGTGCAAAAAAAGAAGGGTTAAGTCCAAAAGATATTGTAGATAAGTATCATCATCTCATTAAAGATACTTTTGATAAATTAGGGGTGACTTTTGATATTTTTCATCGAACCTCAGATCCTCTACATCATGAAACTGCACAAGAGTTTTTCAAAAAATTAGATGAAAAAGGTGATGAGTTTATTCGTGAAACCAACGAGCAGTATTACGATGAAGAATACAATCAATTCTTAGCTGATCGATACATCAAAGGAACTTGCCCAAATTGTGATCACGAAGAAGCATATGGGGATCAATGCGAAAAATGTGGCACCGCTTTAAGTCCGCTTGAATTGATTGATCCTAAATCTACACTTAGTGGAAATACACCCATTTTAAAAGAAACGACCCATTGGTATTTTCGTCTAGATAAACATGAAGCTTGGTTAAAAGAATGGATTCAAGAAGGGAAATTTAGAGGGGAAGTAACGCATAATCCAAACGACTGGAAAAATCATGTAACTGGACAATGTTTGTCTTGGTTAGATGGCGAATTAAAACCTAGAGCAATTACCCGAGATTTAGATTGGGGTATTCCTGTACCTTTGAAAGAAGGGGAAGGGAAAGTGCTTTATGTTTGGTTTGATGCACCAATCGGTTATATCTCTGCTACAAAAGCTTGGGCAAAAGCCAATGGTAAAAACTGGGAAGATTATTGGAAAGGGGAGGATGCCGAATTGGTGCATTTTATTGGAAAAGATAATATTGTTTTTCACTGTATTATTTTTCCTGCAATGCTTAAAGCCTATGGCGATGTCTCAGAACCGAAATACGTATTGCCAATCAACGTGCCTGCCAATCAATTTGTAAACTTAGAAAACCAAAAAATTTCTACCTCTCGAAATTGGGCAGTCTGGGGACATGAATATCTAGAAGATGCAAAAGATAAAGTAACCAATCATATAGATGTGTTGCGTTATGTGCTCATCAAAAACATGCCTGAACAAAAAGATAGTGAGTTTACTTGGGAAAATTATCGAGAACTAAATGATACGGATCTCGTAGGCAAATTAGCCAATTTTATGAATCGTGTATTGGTTCTAACCCATAAATATTACAATGGCGTACTCCCTACATTTGATCCAGCAACTTCTATGAATGGACGATCAGAAGGAGAACAAACGACATTCAAGGTATTGACTCAAGCCATAGGTGAAAAAGTAGCTGCTTTAGGACAAGCTATTGATCGTTATGAATTTAGAATCGCTCTAAAAGAATTGATTGATATCGCTTCTTTTGGTAATGAGTTTTTACAACATAATGAACCTTGGAAAAAGCAAAAGACTACGCCTGAAGAGGTTAAGGCAATTCTTTCGGCAGGACTCCAATTGGTTACCGTCTTTAGTGTTATTACACAACCATTTATACCGAATACCTCCGCAAAATTACGAACAATCCTTAATTTGCCAGCAGTTAAAGATGGCGATTATAATATCTTATTAGAAAATCTTAAAGCTGGTGAAGCTTTGCTTCCCGCTGGACATCAACTCGAAAAAGCGAGTCATTTATTTACAAAAATTGATCAAGAATTTATACAATTTCAAATGGACAAATTAGAAGAAAACAACGAAACCCTAAGTGATTTAACTCCTTTAAAAGAAGAAGCTACTTTTGATGACTTTATGAAAATGGACATCCGAACAGCTACTATCTTAGAAGCAGAAAAAGTAGAAAAAACAGATAAACTATTGAAACTAAAAGTAGATGTAGGTTTTGAAGAACGTACCGTAGTTTCTGGTATCGCACAACATTTTTCTGCAGAAGAAGTTATAGGTAAAAAAGTACTCTTATTAGCCAATCTTGCCCCTAGAAAAATTCGTGGAGTATTATCTAAAGGCATGATCTTAATGGCCGAAGGAGAAGAAGGTAAATTGGTATTTGTAAGTCCTCCCGAAGGATTTGGGAATGGACATACCGTAAGCTAAACAAATGAATAACAAGCTAAAAATAGGTTTGATCATCGGGATGCTGATTCTATTTGGATTCAGTGCAAAGTATCTATACACCGAACAACTTTGGGGCTATTGGCCTTTGGCCTTTTGGGGAAGTCTTTGGTCAATCCTATTATTGCTTTTGGAAAAACGTTGGTTAAATATTCCTTCTTCAAGCCAATTGGTAGCTTGGGGAGTAGCAAGTGGACTGTTTCTAGGTTTAGGTTTTCCTCCTTTTCCTTCGTTTTTCTTCATGTTTATTGGTTTCGTACCGCTTTTATTAGGCGAACGTATACTTGCTCAACATAAAGAAGGAATTAGTCGTTGGCAAGTCTTTAAATTCGGATTCATCGCCTTTGTTACTTGGAATATTGTAGCGACTTATTGGGTAACAAACACCTTGTTTGTTGCGGGCTTATTGGCCATTGTTCCCAATTCCTTATTGATGAGTATTCCTTTTGTTTGCTTCCATATCGTGCGCAAAAGGGCAGGGGACGCCTTAGGTTATTCCTCCTTCGTAAGTTTTTGGTTGGTCTTCGAATTAATCCATCTTCATTGGAAAGATTTATCATGGCCTTGGCTCACGCTAGGAAACAGCTTGGCAGGTTTCCCTTCTATTATTCAATGGTATGAAATTACGGGCGTTTTTGGTGGTAGTTTATGGATTCTATTAACAAATCTTTTGATCTTTTTTATTGTTGTAAATTGGAAGAAAGAAACGAGCAATAATCGAAATCAATTATTGGTTTTATCGGCATTAATAGGCTTGCCAATCCTTGGTTCACTTATCCGATTTGGAACGTACCAAACACAAGAAGGTCGCTTGGCAGAAGTGGTCGTAGTACAACCCAATTATGAGCCTCATTTCGAAAAATTTGATATTGACCAACGCACGCAACTTAATCATTTTTTATCCTTATCAAAAGAAGCGATCACCGATCAAACAGAATACCTCGTTTTTCCAGAAACCAGTTTTGATGGAATTTGGCAAAATGAGATTAATAAAGAAATTTTAATTCAAGAACTTAAAGCCTTTGTGCAGCTTTATCCAGGCTTGAAATTAGTTACAGGACTTGGTTCTTATAAGCGATTTTATCCTGGTGATCCAGTCCCCCAAGCTCCACGAAATGTAACGCGTGGGAATCAAAAAATCACCTACGAAAGTTATAACTCAGCTATTCAAATTACACAAGGTCAAGAAGAAGTTCCTGTTTACCTCAAATCTAAATTAGTGCCTGGCCCTGAGTTGCCTCCTTTTGGTAATGTTACTCGAGCATTAGGCCCATTGGTTAGAAGCCTTGGAGGTACAATGGCTGGTTTAGGAACACAAGCCGAACGCTCTGTTTTTTTCAATGAAAATGGAACGGAGGCCGTTGCTCCTGTGATTTGTTATGAGTCTATTTTTGGTTCTTATGTTACCAACTATATCAAGAAGGGTGCACAAGCTATTTTTGTAGTAACCAATGATGGTTGGTGGGGAAATACGGCTGGCCATAAACAACATTTGCACTACGCTTCTTTACGTGCCATCGAAACGAGGAAATGGGTCGCACGTTCGGCCAACACTGGCATATCCGCCTTTATCAATGAACGTGGACAAATCCTTAAACCCACAAAGTATAGCGTTGATGCTACGGTACGTCACCAAATCAATATGAATAAGACCCGCACATTTTATTCTATATATGGAGATCTCATTGCACGCATGGCTATTCCTTGGAGTATCTTTATGTATTTATTGGGTATCGTAAATGCATTAAAAGCACGGATTAAGAAGAAGGAAATAGCTTAATATTAGGGCGATCCCCAAAGGGGGCAGGCTATCCACTATAATGTACTCGCTACGCTCCGTGCATTCCGTTCCTATCCTTATCGCAAGAAAGAGATCCGTTATTTGGACTCTATATCCATATAAAACTGGACCATGGCATTTTCTTTTCCAAAGAAGAAAATGAAGTAATTCTTCTGTTTAAGTTTTTTAAAGGTTTCTTCTGGAAGTTGCGTAAGATCTATAATGACTAAAGATCGGTCTGTTTCTTTTCCATTTTCTAAAACTTTGCAATGGACTCTGCGTATATGATCCTCTTGGAGTTTATCTTCAATAATGTCTATACTTATACTTTTTCCTAAAGCTTTATTATTCTTTTTAAATAAAAGATTATGGTCTGATAAAATGATTTCATAACCTGAAATCCAACCTTCTGTTGCTGATTTTTTACGCCCTTTAAATACATAAGTATCTCCAGCAATACTTTCCTTACCTTTCGTGTTTTTTAAGCATAGTTCAAAATCCTCATCTGCTATTTTTTGTTGTACTATCCCTTGTTTTTGATCTTCTGTTAATACGGTACTTTCGATAACAATATTTTCTCTAGGACTTCCAAATTGGTGGTAATCTTTGGTGTCAAATTCTATGGTAAACTTTGGGTGTACATATTTATGCTCATCAGAAAAGATTCCTTTAAGATCAGGGAACTCTCCAAACCAATCCTTTAATTCTGGAGGAGAGAGTGCATAGGAATAAGCTTTAATGACTACTTTATTGCCATTGAGTGCTCGTTTCTTTTTCTGCGTATGCAAAATAATTCTATGCACATTTCGTTTTCCATTTTCTCCTTTTTGAAATAAGAGATAAAAACCCTTAGAAGGGTAAGTCATGGTGCTTAAATATTGGTCTTTCCCTTTTCCTGGGCGTTGAATATATGCTTCATCTGTTTTCCCTAAAATATCAACCACACGATCCTCGCTTTGGCCCAAGACAGAAATAATTCGCTCTAATTGTGCTTTGTCTTTATTTGCTGAATAAACGGATTGCGCAAAAGAAAAATTAGGAAAGAAGGTAAGTAAAAAAAAGCCGATGTAAAAAAAGCCTTGATTTTTCATATGTTGTTTTTTTGGTATATAACAAAAGGCGTACCAAACGAATATTGGTTTTAAAGTACTTCACCTAAAGTACAAATAATTAAACGATTTTGCATGGCAAATATTTTACATATGAAATAATATTTTCAATACAAACCTTGTCTAAAGTAAAACTAAAGACTAATGAAAGAGATATTTAGTGATAGATAATTGGGCTATAAATTAGAAGTCAACAACAAATCAATATCTGTCGTTTTTATCCCAAATCGTTCGCCAAGATGGTAGTTAGTTACACAGCCTTTATAGGTATAAACTCCATGTCTTAAGCCTTGATGATGGTAGATAAAACGCTCCATACCACCAAATTCTTCGGATTCTAAAAGCATTGGAGTAAGGATATTACTAAGAGCGGAAGAAGCAGTTCGGGGAACTCTAGACGCAATGTTTGGTACACAATAATGAACGACACCATGTTCTACATAAATTGGCTGGTCATGACTGGTTACTCTGGAGGTTCCAAAACATCCTCCTTGATCAATACTCACATCAATAATTACTGCCCCATGTTTCATGTTGAGTACCATTTCTTCACTAACAATGATTGGCGTTCGTCCAGAAGGAGAATGGATCGCACCAATGGCCACATCTGCTGAATCCAATTCTTGTTCTAAATATTGAGGGATAATTGCAGAAGTATAAATACGTCGACCTATTCGATTTTGAAGGTTCATTAAACGGGAAATATTATTATCAAAAACCCGTACTTCCGCACCAAGACCTAAGGCGGTTCGGGCGGCATGTTCACCAACGACACCTGCCCCAAGAATAACCACTTTTGCAGGAGGAACACCACTAATACCACCAAGTAAGATTCCCAGCCCACTGTCTGAATTTGCTAGGAGTTCAGAAGCTGCTAATATCGCATTGGTTCCAGCAATTTCACTTAAGCTTCGAACAATTGGAAAGGTGTCATTTTCATCTTTGATGTATTCCATCGCCAAAGCGATGACTCTTTTTTGGCGGAGTTTAGTTATGTATTCTGCATTTAGTGTCGGTAAATGTATGGGAGAAATCAACATTTGATTGGGTTTCAGCCAATCCATTTCATCAAGCGTGGCAGGCGCCACTTTTAGAATAATATTTGATTTAAAAACTTGTTCTGCACTATAGCCAATATCTGCACCCGCTTCCGAATAATCATGATCAGAAAATCTTGCTTTTTCTCCCGCACCAGCTTCTACTACGACTCGATGCCCATGTTGTATTAAATTGGCTACACTTGAGGGTGTCAATGCCACTCTTTTCTCTTGAAAAGAACTTTCTTTAGGTATTCCAATAAACAATTTATTTGGCAGTTGACTCACTGCAAGCATTTCAGCTTGAGGCTGTAATTTAGAATGCGTAAAAAAACTAGGAATTGGAATCGGGCGTTTGGTCATGGTCAATAGCTTGAATTAGAAATGTTCTACTAAATTCATCAATCGTGTTTACTTTGATTTTTACTGTATCTTCAGGTAAATAATGCTCAATTATTTCTGGCCATTCAATAAAACAATAGTTTGGACTATCAAGATATTCAAATAAATGGATATTAAAAGCCTCTTCTTCAGTTTTTAATCGGTAAAGATCAATATGATATATGGGGGCGACTGCTGTTTCGTATTCATTGATAATAGAAAAGGTAGGACTAGAAACTAAATTTTTCACTCCAAGTGCTTGGCAAATTAATTTAATAAATGTGGTTTTTCCAGCTCCAATTTCTCCATAAAATGCAAATTTTCTAGCGGATTTACAAACATCAAGTAAAGTGTTTGCCAGTGATTGAAGTTCATCAATGCTTGAAATATGATATGTTTTTTCCATAAGAATGGGCAAAAGTCTTTTTCAAAGATAAGGAAATGAAAATAAAAAAGACAAAACCAAGATGGCTTTATTTAATGAGGGTAAAGGTTCCAGATTTAACTAATTCCTGACCTTCGCAACGATATCGAAGTTGATAAACGAATATTCCAGGCTTTAAAGCGCGGCCATTGAGTTTCCCATCCCAGCTTGCAAAACGATCTGGAGAAGAAAAAACACGCGTTCCCCAACGGTCATAAATATCAAAACTAATAACCTCAGAAATAGATTGAGGGTTACTTACTCTAAACTCATCATTTAGCCCATCATCATTGGGAGTAAAGGCAGTTGGAATAAAAATAGATTCACAACCTAATAATGAAGGGTCGATGACCGTTACCTGAATAGAATCTGAAGCAGCACAACCTCGATCATCAATGAAATCGACAAAATAAGTCGTGGTAGAATCTGGACTTAATACAGGATTAGGAATGGTATAATCACTTACTCCCACGTCTGGTGTCCAGTTAAATAAGGTAGCGCAGGTACTTGTATTATACACTTGAAACGCATCACCTAGGAAAATTAAGGTGTCTTGAGTGACTAATTGATCTGGTTTTAGATATAAACCGGCTACTTCCCCTGAGTTTAAACTGCGTTTATAAACCGTAAGTTCATCGATTAAACCATGAAAGCGTTGAGTTCCATCTACTCCTATACAAGGACTATTACCAATAGAAAGCAAAGCATTATTATCTAAATCTAAAATAGAAGAAGAGGCAGATTGTGCTTGCTGAACGCCATTAATATAAGTTGAAAAAATCGCATTTCTACGAGTCAGCACTACATGTTGCCAGCAAGCATCTTGGGCTATATTAACCGTATTTACTGCTCGATCGGTATTTGTTAAATTCAGTTCTGTAAATAATTGATTTTGATTAGAAGACAGACGAATATCAATATTCGCTTCATTTGAACAAGCGGACTTTTTAGAAATTAAACTTCGTTGAGAAACATTACTATAGCTTTTGAAATAAAAGCTAAGGGTAAAATCATCATCATCAAAATAAGTATTAATCGTACTAAAAAAGACCACATAGTCATCTACGCCATCAAATTCTAAAGCCATTCCGCTAACGCCACAATCACAGCCAGGAGAGCCAAAAAGTTGTCCATCAGAACCTCGTTCGGAATCATCAAATGCATCACAATTGTCAAAAGAATAGTAAGCGACAATGTCCGTTTGGGCAATCATTATCATATTGGGTAAAGCGACCCAAAAGAGGATAAAAAACCAGTGTTTTATTACAAAAGATTTCATATACTAATTAGTAGACCTTAAAAACGCATAAAAACGTTGGTCTATTTTGATTTTAATTTAATGATTGGGATAATCATTTCTTCTAATGAAATCCCTCCATGTTGAAACGTGTTTTTATAATAATTGTTATAATGATTATAATTATTGGGGTAAAGGAAAAATTTATCCTCTTTTGCAAAAATAAATGTAGAACTTACATTTGGTCTTGGCAGTAAGGCTTCTTTGGGGTTTCTTACATCAAACACATCTTTACGATCATATTGTAAGTTTTTCCCAACTTTATACCTCAAATTGGTGGTCGTTTCTCGATCACCTATGACTTTAGACGGTTGTTTTACTCGAATGGTACCATGATCAGTAGAAATAATTAATTTAATATTTTTTTCAGCGACTTTTTGTAGTGCTGACCAAAGAAATGAGTTTTCAAACCAAGATTTAGTTAATGAACGATAAGCCGTTTCATCTCCCGCTAACTCTTTTAAAACCTCCATTTCTGTTCGTGCATGAGACAGCATATCAATAAAATTATAGACAATAACCGTAAAGTCATTATTCATATAGTTTAAAATATTGTCATTCAGTGCTTTCCCGTCATTCGCATTAGTGATTTTGGTATAATCAAATTTAATCTCTTTATGCATCAACCGACGAATCTGCTCACTAAGCAATTGCTTCTCGTATAAATTTTTCCCTCCTTGCTCATTGTCATTTTTCCACCAATCTGGATAATACTCTTGTATTTCAGAAGGCATTAGACCAGAAAAAATGGAGTTTCGACTGTATTGGGTTGCAGTAGGAAGAATACTATATAAAAAGTCTTCTTCTTCTACTCGAAAAATTTCAGATACAATGGGTTCTATAATTTTCCATTGGTCATACCGTAGATTATCTAGTAATAAAAAGAATACGGGTTCAGATTTTCCAATTTCAGGAAAAACTTTTTTCCGTAAAAGATTATGCGACATAATAGGTGCTTGATCTTCCTCTTCTTCTTTAATCCAATCTAAATAGTTTTTGACTACATATTTAGTAAATTCGGCATTCGCTTCACTTTTTTGCATAGATAGAATGTCAACCATTTCAGAAGAATTGGCAGCATCCATCTTAATTTCCCATTGGATAATCTTTTTGTAAGTATCCGCCCATTGATTAAAATCAGGGTTACTATTGATGTCCATGAAAATTTTTCGAAACTCTTGCTGATAATCAGAAGTAGTTTTTTCTCTAACCAAACGTTTCTCATCGATAATACGCTTAAGCGTAAAGAGAATTTTGTTTGGATTCACAGGCTTAATTAGGTAATCTGTAATTTGAGCACCTAATGCGTCTTCCATTAGATTTTCTTCTTCATTTTTTGTGATCATCACAATGGGAACAGTCGTATTAAATTCCCGAATTTTAGCTAGAGTATCTAAGCCTGTCATCCCAGGCATACTTTCATCCAGAAAAACTACATCTACTATTTTATCCGATTGAAGTTCCTCAATAGCATCATAACCATTGGTTACTGTAATTAAATCGTAGCCTTGACTTTCAAGGAACATAATCTGAGGTTTCAATAAATCGATCTCATCGTCTACCCAAAGAATTGATATTTTATCCATGTATAATTGTTTATTACATTTGTATTACGAACCCTTTTGTTAAAGGTTCAATAAATTCATTAATATTTTCATTTTATCTAATGTATTTAGCATAATAGAAGAAAGGAAAATTAAAGTAGATGTTTTTGCAAAGAAAAAATTTTTATGTGCGATCGAAATGATATTGTGCCGCAAAGTTAAACGAATATTCGTTTTAACTTGTAATTTCATGGTAAAAAGAGATTGAACATTAATTTTTTGTATAGTTATTAATAACGATGAGTATAGATACATAGTATAAAATGATGGAAAGAAATAAGAAAAAAATAATTAATGACCCCATCTATGGTTTTGTAACAATCCCTTACGAAATCATTTATGATTTAGTAGAACATCCCTATTTTCAACGATTGAGAAGAATCAAGCAACTCGGATTGACGCATTATGTCTATCCTGGAGCTTTACATACTCGATTCCATCACGCGCTTGGTGCAATGCACTTAATGACAAAAACCGTGGAAGTCTTAAGAGCGAAGGAAGTAGAAATTACAGATGAAGAAGCCGAAGCGGTAACCATTGCTATCTTATTACATGATATTGGTCATGGTCCTTTTTCTCATGCTTTAGAACATACTATAGTAGATAATGTGCATCATGAAGAACTATCCGTATTCTTTATGGAAAAACTAAATGAAGAATTTAAAGGGAAATTAAGCCTAGCTATTGACATCTTTTTAAATAAATATCACAAACCTTTTTTATACCAACTGATATCAGGCCAACTTGATATGGATAGAATGGACTATTTAAACCGAGATAGTTTTTTTACAGGTGTACATGAAGGCGTCATCGGATACCATAGAATTATTAATATGCTCATGGTAAAAGATGGAGAATTAGTTGTGGAAGAAAAGGCCTTATACTCTATTGAAAAGTTTTTGGTAGCAAGAAGACTGATGTATTGGCAAGCGTATTTACATAAAACGGTACTTAGTGCAGAACAAAT
>JAHDCJ010000091.1:0-13937 GCA_020629935.1 Saprospiraceae bacterium
AAAACTCGATAACCAAACCGCCTTCCGCAGAATTACGCCCAGATCAAAAGGATTCGGACAGCTTGCCTGCCTATGAAGATTTAGATGCGGTACTTTACCAATATATTGAAAATCGATTAGGACCAAAAGAAATTATTGATCTAGGTATGGATGAAAAATTAGTTCGCCGTACGCTTCGCTTAGTGAATATCAGTGAATTTAAACGGTATCAAACAGCACCGATGATTCGGGTTTCCCGCAAAGCATTTGGCATGGGACGACGTATGCCAATTGTAGGAAAATACTTGAGTTAATTCGTTGACATTGTTTAAAAATTATAAAAAAAGCGGAAATACTGAGTATTTCCGCTTTTTAAATTTCTTATTGATACCGTATTCAATATCCTAATTTCCTGATTGTAATTTTTGTTTCCGCAATTCCATGATTTGGCTTTGCTTTTCTTTAGAAGCCCGCTTTTGAAGATGTGCTTTATAAGTAATAGCTTGCTCTTCTTTCAATTCTTTCAAAATACGTAGATCCATTCCTTCTTTCAAAGTATTTAACTTTGCAGAATACAATTCAGGATTTGTTGCTTTAATAGTTTGTATTTCTTCAAATTGCTTTGCTGATCGCAAAGTAATTAATTGTATTTGTTTTTCCTGAGCCAAATCAAGTTCTACAACCGCTTTAATTTGTTTAGTCATTCGATCCGCTCGTTGAGTAATATTCGTTTTTGTGGTAGCTGATTGTGCAAAACTACTTGCCGCAATCAATAACATCGTTAAAAGGAGGAAAATGTTTTTCATTTTAAATACGAGTTTAGATTATTTTCAAAGTTCCTTTGGTTTTTCACCAAAACTTCTTCATCTCAATTGAAATGAACGTTTAAATTAATAATATTTTTGCTTTCAAATAAGTTTTTACCTATTTTTTTACGCAATCTATAAAAATCTAGCAAAAATGAAACCAGCTTCACTCAGCTTTTTATTACTTTAGCCAAATGCTAATCGTACAAGATAAAATTATTAGTGAAGATGTGATCGAAAAAGCGTTCATTTGCAACTTAAATGCTTGTAAAGGTGCTTGTTGTTGGGAAGGTGACTTTGGCGCACCTCTTGAAATGGAGGAGATTGAAAAGCTCAATGAAATTATTGACGAAGTTCGCCCTTATCTAAGTCAAGAAGGACTCGATGTAATCAAAAAAAAAGGGGTCTTCGATTTTTATAAAGAAGAAAATGAATTTGGTACACCGCTACTAGAAAATGGCGCTTGTGCTTTCATGACTAAAGATGAAAAAGGACATGCCCAATGTGGAATCGAGCAAGCGTATAATGATGGAAAAGTGAATTTCAAAAAACCCATTTCTTGCCATCTTTATCCTATTCGAGTAACGGAGTTGCCAGAGTATGATGCGCTAAATTATGATCGCTGGGATATTTGTTCCGCGGCTTGTACCTTAGGTGAAAAAGAACAAGTGCCTGTTTATCGATTTTTAAAAGAGGCACTTATTAGAAAGTATGGAGATAGTTTCTACCAAGAACTAGAAGCTGCTGCCACATTTTATTTAAAAAATAAATAATCATATTAATACATTATGGTCGAACTTGCTGGTGTCGTTATTTTAGGTGTTTTAGCTCAATGGATCGCATGGAGAACTCGTGTTCCTGCCATCTTACCGCTTATCGTTATGGGACTTTGTATTGGTCCAATTGCAGAGTATTATTTTGGACATAAATTTATAGATCCTGTTTATAGCGCTCATTCTCCTCATGGGCTTTTTCCTCAACATTCCTTTTTCCATTTCATTGAATTATCTATTGGAATCATTCTTTTTGAAGGTGGACTAACCTTGAGGCGAAAAGAAATTGCAGAGGTCGGACCTTCTATATTAAGGTTGATTACTTTAGGCTCGCTCGTCACTTTTATTGGGGCGGGTTTAGCGGCTTATTTTATATTAGGTTTAAGCCTTCAAGTAGCCTTCTTATTTGGTAGTTTAGTTATCGTTACTGGTCCTACGGTTATTGCCCCCATACTTAGAAATGTGCCCCTTAATAAAAATGTAGGTACCGTTCTTAAATGGGAAGGAATCTTGATTGACCCTATTGGTGCTTTAGCTGCGGTCTTAGTTTTTGAATTTATTCTTGCAGGTTTAGCTGGGCATACTGCGCAGTTTACCCAAGAAGCATTTATCAACTTCTTCCAAATATTATTTACTGGTTTTGCTGTAGGTTTCGGAATGGCATATTTTCTTTATGTTATGCTCAAAAATAAACTGATACCTCATTATCTTATCCATGTATTCCCGCTTGCTTTAGTCTTAGGAGCATTTGTATTATCCAATATTGTAGCGCATGATTCTGGCTTATTGACGGTAGTGGTTATGGGTATGACCTTAGGAAACATGGAAGTGCCTCATTTCAAAAATATTTTAGATTTCAAAGAGTCAATTACCATACTTTTGATTTCGATACTATTTATCGTCCTTTCTGCCAATATCAATGTCGAGCAACTTATGCTCATCAATGTGCCCATGTTAATCGTCTTTGCCATTTTAGTTTTTGTGATTCGTCCACTTGGTGTCTTTTTAAGTACGCATAAATCGGCGCTTAATGTCAACGAAAAGTTATTTATCTCTTGGGTTGGCCCTAGAGGAATTGTTGCTGCAGGTATTGCTTCACTCTTCGGATTAAAACTGACGGCACAAGGGGTGCCTGGAGCAGAAATTATTGCCCCATTTGTTTTTCTCGTCGTACTCGGAACGGTTATTCTCAACGCCACAACCGCTCGTTTCATGGCCCGTATTTTAAAAGTAACCCTAGCGGCTTCTGATGGAGTCATTATCATTGGCGCAAGTGCAGGTGCGCGATTAATTGGTAAATACCTAAAAGACAATGGACGCCAAGTCGTACTTGTAGATCGTTCTGCAGCCTCCATTAAAAAGGCAAAAGCAATGGGTCTAGAATGCATAGAAGAAGATGTCATTGCTGGTGATCTTACCGAACGTTTTGAGTTACTTTCCGTGGGTTACCTCCTTGCACTTACAAGTAATGATTATGTCAACGCCACCGCTTGTGAAAAATATCAAGATAACTTTGGAGAAAATGGGACTTATCGAATCATTAGTGAAGAAGAAAAACTAAAAGATGTACTTGTAGACCAAACACTCTTTTCTAGCAAAGATGATATTTTAAAACTTACAGAGATCGCTCGATACTATCCTACTTTTCACGAAGTGCCTATTCAATCTAGAGCGCATTATGACAAACTCATCGAGTTAGTCATAAATGATCCAAAGACGGTACCTACTTTCATTAAACGTGCCGATGGAAAAATTTGGATCTTAGAAGCCAAATCGGATAGTTTAAAAATTAAAGAAGGAGATAAATTGGTCTATCTTGGAGAAGCATTAAATACAGATTCTGCCAACGTAGAAACCAATACCGAATCGGATATTTCTTAATAGAATGGCTCATTATTTGGGCGGCTTATCCTGCTATCCGCTTGTACTCCATACTAGGTATCGCTATGCGGCATAGTTGTGGCTAGTCTTCGCCAAGGCTTAGCCGTCACCACGCCTTGCCTTATTAGCCATTCCTAGCATCTCATATCGCTACTATCAGGGCCGCAAGTAAGTACTCACTTCTGTTTATTTAAAAGAAAAAAGTGATACATTTTATCGTTTCACATCTTTCAAGATAGCGCCTGGAAAACGAGATCCTTCTAGGTTTGCGCCGGTAAAATCCGCGCCTGTTAAATCACAATTTTCAAAATCGGCGCCTTGTAGATTGGCAAAACTAAAATCAGAACCTTGTAAAAAGGCCCGCGAAAAATCGGTGTTTTGAAGGTTCGTTTTTGCAAAAGAAGTCTTTTCTAACATGGCATCTGTAAACAATGAAAAACTTAAATCCGCTTCTACAAAATTTTGATTAGGACAATAACATCCACAAAAATTAGAAAACGGAATTTGCGCTCCTTGAAAATCCAATCGCTTCGGCAAATGTGTGCGTTCAAAACCGATTTGCTCTCCTTCTTCGCCTTTTGATCCTCTATAAATACCTAATACCATTCCTGCAACCGATAAGGTTTCCCAAGTCCCTCCTGCTCCACCTGTAGCTAAAAAATCATGATGTTTTTCAATCATAGAATTAAACTGTGTGACTGTAATCGGCTTTCTGTTTTTTGCCATATTATGAATCAAACTCGCATTGGTATTTGTCATCTCTGCGCCCATCTGATTCGCTAAAGGAAAGGTTTTTTTCAAAAGATAACTATCAATATTTACCGTGTTTTTTTCTGTCCAATAACTTTGTCCTGTAGTTACTAACTGTTTATTATGTCCAGCATAAATTCCATAAAAATCTTTGCGCCGTTCTACTAAACCTAGATTAGCTAAAACAAACTCTACATACGACTCAAATTTAGTTACTAAAGAATCCGTATAGCAGGCTTGATGATCATCGCCCATAATCGCTGGAGGATTACCTTCCTCATTCAACACAAAAGCCATATCATTATATTTCGAATACAAATCAAAAGGACGAATGGATTGAGAAAAATCTAACAAATCATAGGTCTTTCCCATAAATTGTTCTTCCGAACCTTTCATCCACTCAAAATATAATTGTTCCTCCCAGTTGGTAAAAAGTATTTTTTCTAAAGGCCAAATCATCACTACCCCATCTTCTGGACGGTAGTCTAAAAGACTATAATTCCATGCTACAGGCCCCGATTTAAATTGATGTTTGTCTGCTTCGTAATATTCATTATCCTTAAAAATCCAACGGAGTTGTAGTCCATTCGTTTGCATAAAAAATTCACGAATAGCTAATTCTAATTTATACCCCAATCGAGCTTCAATTTCTTGAAGTGTAGATTCTTCTAATCCTTCAAAGGTTTGAAAAGTCAAGACCTCCAATTTAGGATGATTTTGAAGCATATCCACCATCTTACGAAATCGTTCTAGATAGGTTTTCATAAACTTTGTAATTGTTCGTTTTTAAAAGTATGAACAAAATAATGGCAATTTGTCGGTTTTACAAATATTTTGATGATACAATAAATCCTCTGATTCTCTCAAACAAAATCATTTCTTTATTTTTTTGCCTCCTATTCTTTTATTAAGTACCTTAATAGAATAGAAATGATTTTACGTATTTTACATATCTTCTTGGCTTGTTTAGTTTTGGTGAGTACCACAGGACTTACCATCAATAAACACTATTGCAAAAACGAACTCAAAAATGTAGCGTTTTTTGTAAAGGCTAAGGCTTGTCATGAAACGAAAAAAGTGACTTGCCCTCATCATCAACCCACAGATGAAAAGCCTTGTTGTGAAAATACGACAGACTACTTCATTGCCGATACGGACCAAGTCTACCCAACCAACCATTTGGAAGTTACGTCCTTTGATGAAATTGGGATTGATCCATTATTCTATGTGCTCACAAGCCATAATAATAGCTTTCCTTTATATAATGAATGGTTATGTTTTAGACCTCCTCCTCTCCTAGTTTTCCAACAACATACCAGTTGGTTACAACAATACCGTTGTTAAAATAACAAATCATTATTCATTCCCTTTTGGCTTTCCAAAAGGGCTTTGCAGTATGTATTCGTTTAATTGGAAATGCGGAATTTATGTTTGATCGTTTTTTAACATTTTTTATAGAAAATAAACTCATTGTCTTTTTACTTCTTCTATTCGTCATCGGATGGGGTTTAATAACAATGCCTTTTAATCATGGGGTTTCTTTTCTTCCTAAAGATCCCGTAGCGGTTGATGCTATTCCTGATATTGGAGAAAATCAACAAATTGTCTACACGCCTTGGAGTGGTCGTTCACCTCAAGATGTAGAAGACCAAATCACTTATCCTTTAACTACTACTTTATTAGGTATTCCCGGAGTAAAGAATGTGCGAAGTAATTCCATGTTTGGCTTTTCAAGTATCTATATCATTTTTGATGAAGAAATAGAATTTTATTGGAGTCGCTCTCGTATTTTAGAAAAATTAAATGCCCTTCCCGCCAATTTGCTTCCTGAAGGAGTCCAACCTTCTTTGGGTCCTGACGCTACCGCACTTGGTCAAATTTTTTGGTATACTTTAGAAGGCCGTGATGAAGAAGGACAACCTGTTGGTGGATGGGATTTACATGAACTTCGAAGTATCCAAGATTTTTATGTGCGCTATGGTTTGTCCGCAGCCAAAGGCGTTTCCGAAATCGCTTCGGTTGGAGGCTATGTAAAAGAATATCAAATCCTTGTCAACCCCAATGATCTTGTTGCGCATCAGTTAGATCTTATTCAAGTAATGGATGCGATCAAATCGAGTAATTTAGATGTCGGTGCTCGAACAATGGAAATTAATTTAGCTGAATATTTTGTGCGTGGTCTCGGCTATATCACTTCAATTGAAGATATTGAAAATACCGTAATTGTCGCTAAAGATAATGTGCCTGTTCGAATCAAAGATATTGCACAAGTCAATATTGGACCTGCCAGTAGAAGAGGCGTTTTAGATAAATCTGGCGCGGAGGCCGTTGGTGGTGTCGTAGTGGCTCGGTATGGAGCCAATCCTATGGAAGTTATACAAAAGGTAAAAGAAAAAATAGAAGAAATCGCACCTGGCTTACCAGAAAAAACCTTAGCTGATGGCCGTACCTCTAAAGTAACCATTGTCCCCTTTTATGATCGTACCCAACTTATTAATGAGACCTTAGGGACTTTACAAGAAGCACTAAGTTTAGAAATTTTAATTACCATCTTGGTGGTCATTTTAATGCTCTTTAATCTCAACGCTTCCCTCATCGTTTCCGCCACCTTACCTTTAGCGGTATTGATCTGTTTTATTATCATGCGATACACGGGAGTAGATGCAAATATTGTGGCGCTATCTGGTATTGCCATTGCTATAGGAACTATGGTCGACATGGGAATTGTGTTAACAGAAAGTATTATTCGAAAGACTAAAACGGAGCAAGATAAGGCCTCTTGGTTACAAGCTGTTTTTGAAGCAACGAAAGAAGTAAGTCCTGCAATCATCACCGCAGTCGTTACCACCATCATTAGTTTTCTTCCGGTCTTTACTATGGAAGCTGCCGAAGGAAAACTTTTTCGCCCTTTGGCATTCACTAAAACCTATGCTTTACTCGCAGCCATTTTAGTTAGTCTTATTTTGATCCCTGCCATCAGTCATTTGACGATGCATTATAAAGGAAAAGATAAAAGTCAATCTGTTTTTTCTGGGGTTCTTTTGATCATCATGGGCTTTATCATTAGAATAAAATTCCTTTGGTTTAATGTGGGTCTTTTATTAATACTTATCGGTTCGTTTCGATTATTAGGTCAATTGATTAAACATTATTTTTCTTCAAAAATTTATACGGTTTATCAATGGGTAGAAAACATAGCTTATGCTCTTATTGTTTCTTATGTACTTGCTGGAATTTGGATGCCTCTTGGAGTAAATCATTCGGTCTTTACCAATTTCCTTTTCGTAAGTTTAATTGCGGGTTTTCTTATTTTATTTTTCCAAGCTATTATATATTTCTATACTTCTATTTTAACCTTATTTTTACGTTTCAAATTACTCTTTTTAATCATCCCTTTTACTTTAGTGGTTATTGGGTATCGAGTTTTTAATACAGTCGGACAAGAGTTTATGCCTTCACTCAATGAAGGAGCTTTTTTACTTATGCCTACCTCTATGCCCCATACGGGCGTTCAAGAAAATTTAAAAAATTTACGTTTATTAGATATGGCCGTTACGGCTATTCCTGAAGTAGAATCTGTTGTCGGAAAAATTGGTCGGGTAGAAAGCGCTTTAGATCCTGCTCCTTTATCTATGTTTGAAAATGTCATCTTTTATAAGTCGGAATATAAGACAGATGCTAATGGTCATCGACTCCGTTTCAAGACCAATGATCAAGGGGAGTTTATTTATTCGAAAAAAGAAAAATTAATTCCTGATCCTAATGGGAGGTACTTCCGACAGTGGAGAGATCACATCCAAAGTACCGATGATATTTGGAAAGAAATTGCTAAAGTAACTAAACTCCCTGGTGTCGTTTCTGCGCCTAAACTCCAACCCATTGAAACACGAATTATAATGTTACAAACAGGTTTGCGTGCACCTATGGGTATTAAAGTTAAAGGAAACGATCTTCAACAAATAGAGACTTTTGGATTAGCCTTAGAAAAAGTATTAAAGCAAGTAAAAGGAGTTAAAAAATCTGCGGTGTTTGCGGAGCGAATTATTGGCAAACCTTATTTAAAATTAAAAATAAACCGACAAGCTTTGAGTCGTTATGGCCTTTCGGTTGAAAAAGTACAACGATATATTAGTACCGCTATTGGAGGAATGAAAATGACAGAAACGGTAGAAGGCCGCGAACATTATGACATCATTATTCAATACCCAAGAGCCTTGCGAAGTGATCCAGAAATCATTAAAGAAATTTTAGTCAGCACACCCGCAAAAGAACAAATTCCTTTAGGTGAACTCATAACGATCGAATATGAACAAGGACCTCAATCCATAAAAAGTGAAGATGGTTTTTTAATCTCTTATGTCATGTTTGACAAAGAAGATGGCTACGCTGAAACGAACATCATCAACAAAGCAAAATCAAAACTTGCTCAACAAATCAAATCGGGCAAACTCAAAGTGCCTGCGGGAGTTTCTTTTCATTTTGCAGGAAATTTTGAAAACCAAGTGCGCGCAAATAATCGATTAAAAATCATTTTGCCTTTATCGCTTGGATTGATCTTTCTTATTCTTTATTTGCTCTTTAATTCGATTATTCTTTCCCTCATTGTGTTTACGGGCGTATTGGTTGCCTTTGCTGGTGGCTTTGCTATGATTGGCCTATATGCCACACCGTACTTTATGGACTTTGAATTATTTGGAGAAAATATGAGAACCTTATTCCAAATTCATCCAATCAATTTAAGCGTTGCCGTTTGGGTAGGGTTTCTTGCGCTCTTTGGTATTGCCACAGATGATGGTGTTTTAGTAGGTTCTTTTTTAAAAGATTCTTTTGAAAAAAACAAACCCAATTCTATTGAAGAAATTCGAATGGCTGTTATTGAAGGAGGAAACCGAAGAGTGCGCCCTGCGATGATGACCACAGCCACCACTATTTTAGCGCTGCTCCCTATCTTAACTTCTACAGGTAGAGGCTCTGATATTTTAATTCCAATGGCGATCCCTTCTTTTGGAGGAATGGTTTTTCAAATACTTACCATGTTTATTGTACCTGTTCTTTTTTGCTTTTGGAAGGAATGGGAATGGAGAATTAAACATCGAAATTTTTCTTTCGTAGAAAAAAATAAAAACAAACAACAGGAAACTCATGATTAATAAAAAACATATAGCGAGTACTTACTTACTCTTTTTGTTTGGGTTGACACTAAACCTAAACGCACAGTCTATAGAAAGTCTTTTAGCCGAACTCAATGACGCTAATCTTGAATTGAAAATATTGGAAACGCAGTATGATGCGGCCTTACAAAAAGGAACGCAAGTAAGTCAAATGCCAGGCCCAGAATTTGGTCTCGGCTTAGCTGCCTTACCTGTAGAAACCCGTTTGGGCGCACAATGGTTTAAACTCAGTGGCAGTCAAATGCTACCTCCCAAAGGAAGTTTAAAATCAAAAGCGAATGTAGAAGATGCAAAGGCCAATATTCAACTCGAACAAATAGGCACGGTAAAATTGCAAAGAAGACATCAATTACGGCTCGCGTATTTCGAACTCTTCCAATTGCAAAAAACAAAGAATATATTAAAAGAAAAAAGAACGGCCTATGATGCATTAGAACGTTTAGCAAATATCAAAATTGAAAGTAATCGAGCAAGTGTTGCAGACGTTTTACAAATCCAACTCAAGAAAAAAAGTTTAGAAAAAGAAATTAAATCTTTAGAAAACAAAGAAGCTATTCCTACCGCACACATTAACTTTTTATTGAATAAAAATGAATCGACTACCTACACGACCACTACCCTGCAATTGGCCACAGAAAATAATTTAATGAATAATGAAATACAAAACGAGCATCCTACATTTCGAACAATCGAAGCAAAAAAGAAACTTTCCGAATCTGAATTAGAGCGGAACAATTATACAACCAAACCCATCTTTGGAGTAGGGCTCGACTATGCTTTTGTAGACAAAAGAAAAGATGCAAATCCGAATGGGAATGGTCGAGATATTTTAATGCCTAAAGCTATGGTAAAAATTCCTTTAGGAAAAAAGCAACTGGAAGCAAAGAAGGAAGAAGAGCGAATTAAGATGACCAGCTTTGAACTAGAAAAAGCACATTATACCAAACAGTTTGAAATGGAAATCCAAAAGGCTTTAGTAGAAATAAAAGAAGCACAACTCAACTGGGATTTAGCGAATGAACAAATCCAATTAACGGAATCTATTGTTGAAGTTTTGATTGCTAAATATACAAGCAAAGGAAATAATTTTGAAGAAATAATTCGAATCCAAAATCAATTAATCGAATTTGAAATTACCAAAATAAAAGCCATTGTACAAAGCTTAAAAGCGAAAGCACGAATTGAACAATTTACTAATCAATCTTTTTAAGTCATGAAAAAAATAGGAGAATATTTCGGTCTTATAAGTTTAGCGCTCGTCGCTGGAATTTGTCTTGGTTTTTTATTTTTTGGAAATAAAAAGAACCATACAAACACGAGCACAAACCAGACCCAAAGTAAAAAAGATGAAATTTGGACTTGTGCCATGCATCCACAAATTCGTCAACCTGAATTTGGTATTTGTCCATTATGCAACATGGATCTTACCCCTTTAGATGAATCGGCTTCTAGTGATAAAATGGTATTGGAAATGACGCCTGAAGCCATTGCGCTGTCCAATATCGAAACCGTCCGTGTGGGTTCTACAAATGGAACGAAAAAGACCATAGAATTGACAGGAAAAATTCAAGCAGACGAAAGAAATTCATCTAGCTTAGTAGCGCATATTCCTGGTCGAATAGAAAAACTATTTGTTACTTTTACAGGAGAAAAGATAAAGGTAAATGATCGCTTAGCTACGATCTATTCTCAAGATCTTATTGATGCGCAAAGAGAACTTTTAGAAGCCATTAAACTCTCCGAATTTAATCCGAATTTAGTAGAAGCGGCAAAACAAAAAATGCGCTATTGGAAAATTTCGGATCGCTTTATTGAGCAAATAGAAACTACAGGAAAAATACAAGAAACTTTTACCTTATTTGCCGAACACGAAGGTGTCGTAATGAACAGACGAGTTGCCGTTGGAGATTATGTAAAAACAGGAGAAGCGCTATTTGAAGTGATGGACCTCAACAAACTTTGGGTTTTATTTGATGCCTATGAAGAACAATTACCAGCTATACGAATTGGACAAAGAATAACCTATACGACTCCAGCTATCCCCAACAAAAAACTACAAGCTAAAATCACTTATATCGATCCTTTGATTAATCCTAAAACAAGAGTAGCTTCTATTCGTGCAGAGGCGACAAATACTAATGGAAAACTAAAACCAGAAATGTTTGTTACAGGTATACTTGAAAGCAAAAGACAATCCGCCAATAGTCAAATTACGATTCCGAAAACAGCGGTACTTTGGACGGGCAAAGCATCTGTAGTTTATTTAAAAGTACCTGACACCGAAATTCCTTCTTTTAAATATAAAGTAGTCGAACTAGGAGAATCTGTAGGCGACCAATATGTCATAAAAAGCGGTTTAACATTAGAAGATGAAATCGTAGTCAATGGTGCTTTTGTTATTGATGCTTCGGCCCAACTAAACAATCAAAACAGTATGATGAACAAACTGGTTAATCAAGAAGAAGAGTCCATCATTGACCGAAGCAACACGAATGATTTTAGTAAAAAAATGACTTCAACATTTAAAAAGGAATGGAATGTTTTGTTAGATGACTATCTTGCATTAAAGAATGGATTGGTACAAACCAATGGTAAAATTGCTAAAGCTAAAAGTCAATTATTCCTATCTCATTTAAAAACAATTAATAGCAAATCCTTTGATCCTGAACTGGCAGGTTTTTGGAATAAAAAATCAAAAGCATTAGAACAACATCTAAACAAACTTATAAAAATACCTTCCGATGTAGAAGAAATGCGTATTCAATTTAATCACATATCAGAATTAATTCTCGACATGTCTAGTGCATTGGGAAGTGGCAGTCAAAATTTATATGTACAGTATTGCCCTATGGCCTTTGATGATCAAGGCGCGTATTGGGTAAGTAATGAACGAGGAATTAAAAACCCTTACTTTGGAGATAAAATGATGAAGTGTGGATTAGTTAAAGATAGTCTAATTTATAAAAAATGAAAATAATAAAATACATACTCTTTTGCCTTTGTGGCTTCCTAGTTTCTTGTCAGCAAAACACAGAACAAGCAAGCAATGATTCAAATGAAAATCAAGGGAATTATGCTGTTTTTTCTAAAAAAGAAATTCCTTTCCCATGTAAAAATTGTGGCGAGCCTAATCTTGCCATCTCTAAGCAAGGTGTGGTATACTTGAGTTTTATTGAAGCCATTGACTCTACAGGTCATGCCTTAAAATTTTCGAAGTGGAATAATGGCAAATGGGAAAATCCTAAAGAAATTAGTCGGGGAAAAAATTGGTTTGTCAACTGGGCAGACTTTCCTTCTTTTGCTATTTATAATGATAATGAAAATCATTTTGTAGCGCATTGGCTTGTGAAACGCACCGCAGAAACTTATGATTATGATGTGTATATCTCCCAATCAAAAGATGGAGGAGATTCTTGGTCTAAACCATTCATTCTACATCAAGACAATATCGCTGCTGAACATGGTTTTGTTTCCTTAACCCCTTTCAAAAACAACCAAATGTTTGCTTCTTGGTTAGATGGTAGAAACACCAAAATAGGCATGGAAGAAAGTCATGGACATGGACACGATCATGGACATGGGCATGGCGGCGGCCCGATGACCTTGCGCGGTGTTCAATTTGATATTGATGGAAAATTAAGTACTTCAACTGAATTAGATGTACGAGTTTGCGATTGCTGTCAAACGGCAGCTGTAGCGACTAAAGAAGGGCTTTTAGTTGCTTACCGAGATCGATCGGAAGAAGAAATGAGAGATATTTCTATTGTTCGTTTTGCCAATGGGAAATGGTCTAAACCCCAAACCCCAAATCCAGATCATTGGAAAATTGAAGGTTGTCCTGTCAATGGCCCTGCCCTAGATGCAGAAGGAAATTTCGTAGGCCTTGCTTGGTTTTCTGCTGCCAATGAACAATCTGTAGTCAAACTCAGTCTTTCTGATGATGGCGGCCAAAACTTTAGCGAAGCCATCGCTTTACAAGAAGCCAATCCATTAGGAAGAGTGGATGTGGAAGTTTGGAATAAAGAAGAAGTAATTGTTACTTGGATAGAAGATGAAGGAGAAGATACCTTTATAAAAATTGTACGAGTCAATGCTTCTGGGAAAATAGGAATTCCGCAAAAAATAATACAAACGAAATCATCTAGGCGCAGTGGATTTCCAAGAATTCAAAAAGTAGACAACCGCTTAGTTTTAGCTTGGACTTCTGTAGATAAAAATGAAATTACTACCATTAAAACAATGGTTATTCAACAATAATTTATTAATTTGTAAACCAATTATTCAAACATTAAATCTTAAAATTATGAGATCATTAATTAGCACTTTTCTTGTTTTTACCGCTATGATTATTTTTATCGGTTGTGGTGGTCAAGATGCCAACAATGTAAATGGAGAAACAAAAAAAGTAAACGTAGAAAATCACGATGGACACAATCATGACGGACATGATCATGGAAGTCACGAAGGACATAATCACGACCACAGTGGACACGATCATGGAAGTGCAGATAAAAGTGGACCTGAATATACTTCTGCTTATATTTGCCCAATGCATTGTAAAGGTAGCGGAAGTGCAG
>JAHDCJ010000091.1:14037-22688 GCA_020629935.1 Saprospiraceae bacterium
GAATATACTTCTGCTTATATTTGCCCAATGCATTGTAAAGGTAGCGGAAGTGCAGAAGCAGGAAAATGTCCGGTCTGTGAAATGGCACTTGTTGAAAACAAAGAAAAGTAAGCACTTACTTACATAAAGCAAAGAGAAGGTTTAAAAGCCTTCTCTTTTTTTATTACCTTTCAAAAAAAAGAAATGGCTAAAATACACGAAATCCGAAAACAGATTACGATTGATGCTTCTTCGGAAAAACTATGGGAAGTTATTGCCGATCATGAAGGTATGGTGGAATGGGCTAAAGAAGTGGCCGCGGTAACTGTCATTACCAAAGGTTCACCAGATCCTATGGGCGTAGGCTTACATCGAACTGTCAAGTTTAAAGACAAAAACCTTCCTGTAATTGCCGAAGAAATTTTGGTATTTAATGCACCTAAAGATTTACATTATACCTTATACAAAGGGATTCCTGGCTTAAAAAAGCATATGGGAAAAATGCGCATAGACCCTATTAATGACAACCAATCTGTCTTACATTGGGATGTAGATTTTGAATTCAAACGCTTCCACCCTATTGCGGCCTTTGTTCCTAAATTGATCAAGACCTTTTCTAAATCGCTCGAAGAAACATTGGACCAATTAAAGCATTTTGTAGAGCAAGGAGAAGCCTTAGCTTAAGCACTACGTTTTATTATTTTAGTCGTTGATAATAACCCGCTTTTAGATAAGCTCCTTCTGAAAAACCAATAGGATGGTCGATGTCATGAAATGTTTTTTTGATTAATTGAAAAGACGAACCCATCTTTTCAAAAGTAGTCTCATTGATTTCAAAAAACGCATCGGCAGTTACTCTTGAAGAACAAGAAGCTAAAAATAAGATGCCATTTGAAGCCACCAATCGCGCACCTAAATTCGCCAATCGTTGATATTGCGTTTTAGCCTTATCTACTTCTTTAGATTGTTTTGCAAAAGATGGCGGATCAATAATCACCAGATCAAATTGTTTCCTCTTTTTTATTAGATCTTCTAACACGACAAAGGCATCATTGGCTATCGTTTTATGCTTTCCTTCATACGTATTTAATGCAGCATTTTCTTCTGCCAAAACTAAAGCCTGTGCACTAATATCTACGCTAGTTACTTCTTTTGCTCCACCAACTAAAGCATGCACAGAAAACCCGCCTGCATAAGAAAACACATCCAAAACGGTTTTATCTTTTGCTAAGCCTCCAAGATGATTTCGATTGTATCGATGATCTAAAAAGAAACCTGTTTTATGTCCTTTAATTACATTGGCCATAAATTGGACTCCATGTTCTTTAAACAAAATGTTTTCCTTTTCTAGTGTGCCCAATAAAACTTGTCCATCTTTTAGATTAAGTGCATTTGCATTTTTTTGGACCAGTCGACTTAGCCGTAAAACACAAGAAGTGCAGGCACTCTGTTGTATTAAATGTGGAAGTATTTTTTTTAATTGTGGAAACCAAATTTCAGAATAAATTTTTACTACGAGTACATGGTTATAAACATCAGCGATAAAACCAGGAAGGCCATCATTTTCGCCATAAATAAATCGATAACTATTGGTTTCTGTTTCCAATAGCGGTTTTCGTTTTTTGAAAGCTGTGGTTATTTTATCTAAAAACCATGCTTCATTAATTTGTGCTGATTGATGAAATTGCAGCAACTTAATCCGTATTGGAGAATTGGGGTCATAAAGCCCACAAGCTAAAAATTTATTCTTTTTTTGATCAAAAATAATAGCTAAATCACCAGCCTTTCCTTCTTTGTTTTGGCTTTGGATACTTGCTTCAAAAACCCAAGGATGTCCTTTCTTGACCATTCGTTCAGCGGCGGGCTTTAGTTTTATCGCTATTCGATCTATAGGAAAATCAGGAATTTGTTCGAAGGTCATAAGCTTAATATTGAATAAAATTTTAACAAAAGTAAAAAAAGCAAAGGAATAACACAGCCCATTAAATTTTGTACATTTGATAAAGATTAAAAATCTTGCGTTTTTAATTTCAAATTGACTATCAAATTATGCCTTTATTAGCAGTCAATGCTTTTAATATATTAATTCTCTTAGGAAGTATTCAGGGATTTATGCTAGCCTTTGTTTTTTTGGGAAGTAAAAAATACACCAAGAAATCAAACAGCTTTTTGGCTATTTTATTGATTGTGATTTCTACCCTAAGTTTAGCCAATGGTTTAAGAGATATGGGGGTTTGGGCAGCTTATCCTTTTTTGAGATATATGCCTACCCATTGGCTCTTTTTAATTCCAGTCACCTTATATTATTTTGTTCAATTTTTACTCTTTCCAAAGTATAAAATAAAGTCTTGGGAATATCTCTTAATTATCCCAACGATCATTGAAGTTGGCTTTCAAATTTATGCTACTTTTATCAACATTACTCAACCTGAACAATGGTTAGAATTTAGAACGCAGTATTTCCGAATCGATCTTTGGATGGAAGTCTTGGCTATCGTTTTTTGTTTTATTTTTTTAGTTATTATTTATAAAAAACTGAATAATTACGAACAAAGTCTCCTAGACAATTTTGCACAAATAGAAGAAAAAAGTATTGCTTGGTTGAAGAAAATCATTCTGGCTGTTTTTGTAATTTGGGCCTTGTGGGCTGTGGCGCATATTGGTCAATTATATACCAATGTATATAAGAAAGCTTACCTTTATCCTTCGTGGGTGGGCATGGCTTTAATTATTTATTATTTGGCTTATGCGACCTATTTGAGGCGAGATATTTTTGATCCTATCATAGAAGAAGAATTACCTAAAGAAGAAAAAATAGAAGTTCAACTTTCTTCAAAAGCAGACCAACATTATAACCGATTAATCGCTTTTATGGAATTGGATAAAATGTATGAAAGCCCAGATCTCAACATGGCCAAATTAGCAGAAAAATCGGGTCTAAGCAAAGGTTATCTTTCTCAAATTCTCAATCAAAAAGAAGGGAAACATTTCTTTGACTTTGTCAACCATTATCGAGTAGAAGCAGTAAAACAAAAATTAATGGACCCTAAATATGATCATTTTAGCATTTTAGGTGTGGGGTTAGACTCTGGTTTCAAATCAAAATCTACATTCAATGCGGTATTTAAAAAAATGACAGGAGAAACGCCCTCCGCCTTTAAAAAACGACAAAATAGCCTAAAATCTTAACGTCCGAATACCTACACTTTAGTTTTTCGGACAAGTAAAATATGTCCGAGAAAGTCAGATTGAAGGTAAAAAGACGTAGGATCAAGTAAAAAGTAAGATTCTTGTAGAAACAATAAAAAATAAATCATGGACTACATCGCAATCGAATTTTGGCTTAGAGAATCTTATGAAACGGTAAAAGACTACTTTACTTACGCAGGAATCATCTTCATTTTATTTTATGTCGTTTTGAAAAAGCCTTTATGGTTTAGGAAAGTGCAAAAGAAAATGCCCAAACTCAATGACTATGGCAGAGACATTATGTACTCGATTGTTTCTGTAGCTATCTTTGGTTCTATGGCTGTCTTGTGTTTTTATTTTCTAGGCAACTATACGCAACGGTATCAAGAAATTTCAGATTATGGTTGGATTTATTATTTCTTTACTTGGGTGTATATGTTTGTTATTCACGACACTTATTTTTATTGGATGCACCGAATGATGCATAGTCCAAAGTTGTTTAAATATATTCACCTCGTACATCATAAATCAACCAATCCTTCTCCTTGGACTGCTTATGCCTTTCATCCAGTAGAAGCCGTATTAGAAGTAATGATTGTTCCTATTTTAGCATTTACGATTCCTATACATGGCCCTGCGGTAACGGCCTTTTTATTATTTCAAATTTGGTATAATGTGTATGGCCATTTAGGTTTTGAAATTTATCCTAAAAATTTCCATAAAACGTGGATTGGTCGGTGGATAAACACTTCTGTAGCCCACAATTTACATCATGATAAATTTCATGGAAATTTTGGTCTTTATTTCCTTTTTTGGGATCGTATGATGGGAACCATTCGAGAAGATTATGATCAAACATATGAGGCCACGACAATGGGCAAAAAAGAACAAATGAATACCAACCCTAAGGCTTTTTCAAAAATAGCGACTTAAGCATTAGAGCTGCTCATCATGTGCTCTATTCATTTTTTCTTTGAGCCTCGCTTCCTTTTTTTGAATTAAATCTAAACGAAACTCTTTTAACTCTTCAATTTGAGAAGAAACATCTTCCGTATTGTAGGCATACTTTAAGGCATTGTCGATTTCTTTCAATGCCTTTTTAGCAAAGAAAACATTTTCGCTGGAAAGTGTATAAAAGGTTTTTGATAAGGCATAACGGGCTTGAAAGTCATAAGGATAAACCGTTTTTGCATAATAGAATGCTTTCATTGCAGCGCGGTGGTCGCCCGCATTAGCATGTGCTTCACCTTCTGCCATTAATTCACCAAAGGATCGTTCAATTTTCTTTTTCTTACGTACATAATCTCGCACTACATACTCTGGTTCTGGTGCTTGGTAAGAACCAGTCATGGATGGAGAAATTTTGATCCCATCCGTGGCACGAAAAGCAAAAACGGCTAAAACGAAAACAATAATAACCCCAATACCCAATTTGGCAATGTCGGCAGCATGTAATTGATTTACCCTATTACGATATAAACGAGGTGCGGCTTCCTTATCTCCTTGCGTAGTTTTTTTCTTTGACGAATTTATAAACTCGTCATCTTTAGCGTTTTTCTTTTTATAACGCCCCTCAGGATTATATTTTTTGTAATTTAAGTCCATAAATATTAATGTAACGTAAAAACCATTGGTAACACGAATATTGTATTTAAACGAATATTGATACATAAGGTATAAAAAAAGAACTTCTGATGCACTTAAAACCGATTGATTTAACAAAATATTCGATAAAAAATGGGATTCAAGGTTTCTTGGGAACGGATTTTATTTTTTTCAAGTTTATATACTAATTCCTCATTCCAACGAGTCTTCACTTGACTAAGTTCCAAAGAATGATTAACTTGGATAGATAAAAGATAAAGATGTTTAAAAATCAAAATATAATTAGCATTATTATTCGAACGCAAAGAAAGAAATCTGCGTAAAGGAATTTTAATGTAAAAAAATTAGCCTCAACAGATTTCAAATTTGTTGAGGCTTTTTCTATTTAGTACCTTTGCAGCTTCATTATAATGAAGTTGTTTTTTAAAAACCAACAATAAACACCAAACCAAAACTTTTTGGTCGATATTAAAAAAACCGAATGATGGGAAAACATAAAGAATTTAAATACTTGGATTTACCAAAAATTGATCAAGAAATGCTTCAATTTTGGGAAGAAAATCAAGTCTTTGAAAAAAGTATTAGCCAACGTGATGATGCCGAAACCTATGTGTTTTATGAAGGTCCGCCTTCTGCCAATGGAAAACCAGGTATTCACCATGTCATGGCTCGAACGGTAAAAGATCTTTTCTGTCGTTTTCATTCTATGAAAGGAAAAAAAGTAGAACGAAAAGGCGGATGGGATACCCATGGATTACCGATTGAATTAAGTGTAGAAAAAGAGTTAGGTATCACTAAAGAAGACATTGGTAAAACTATTTCGGTAGAAGACTATAATACAAAATGTCGAGAAACCGTGATGCGTTATACGGATATGTGGAATGACGTTACCCGAAAAATGGGTTATTGGGTAGATCTTGAAAATCCATATATTACCTATGAAAACAACTATATCGAATCTGTTTGGAATCTTTTAAAGAAATTATACGATAAAAATTTCTTGTATAAAGGATATACTATTCAGCCTTATTCTCCAGCGGCGGGTACTGGATTGAGCTCCCATGAATTGAATCAACCGGGTACTTATCAAGATGTAAAAGACACCAGTGCTGTCGCTCAATTTCGCCCAGTAAGAAATGAAAAATCAGCCTTTTTGTTTGATAATGAAGAGGAAGACGTATGTATCATTGCTTGGACGACCACGCCTTGGACCTTGCCTTCGAATACCGCTTTAGCCGTAGGCAATAAAATCGATTATATAAAAGTAAAAACGGTTAATCCTTATACCACACAACCCGTAAGCTTAATCTTAGCAAAAAAATTGTTAGGAAAATGGTTTAAGCCAGAAGGCGAAAACGCAGATTTTGACGCTTGGGAAAAAGGAAATAAAGTCTTGCCGTACCAAATCGTTGCGGAATATAAAGGCGCGGATTTAACGGGTGTTCGATACCATCAATTATTGCCTTATGCTCAACCCGAAGAAGGTGATGCATTTGTGGTGATTCATGGAAATTTTGTATCTACAGAAGACGGTACAGGTATTGTACATATTGCGCCTTCTTTTGGTGCAGACGATATGTTTGTTGCGAAACAACACGGTATTGGTGCATTGACTTTAGTAGACAAACAAGGAAAATTTACAGAGGAAGCGGGAGAATTTGCTGGACGTTATGTAAAAAATTATAAATCTGACCCAGATTATGTCAATGTAGATGTAGACATTTCGGTGAAGTTGAAAATTGATAATAAAGCGTTTAATGTTCAAAAGTATGCGCATAATTATCCACACTGTTGGCGGACGGATAAGCCGATTTTATATTATCCGTTAGATAGTTGGTTTGTGCGTTCTACCGCAGCCAAAGATCGAATGATTGAATTGAACAAAACGATCAATTGGAAACCTGCTTCAACAGGAGAAAAACGCTTTGGAAATTGGTTAGAGAACTTACAGGATTGGAATTTATCTCGTTCTAGATTTTGGGGAATTCCATTACCGATTTGGCGCACAGCGGAAGAAGAGCCAGAAGAAAAGTGTATTGGTTCTGTTGCTGAATTACGAGCAGAAGTAGAAAAATCGATTGCTGCGGGTTTTATGGATGCCCAACTACCTGAAGACTTTGATTTACACCGACCATTTATTGATCAAGTGGTCTTAGTTTCAGATTCGGGAAAACCGATGAAGCGAGAATTAGACTTGATTGATGTTTGGTTTGATAGTGGTTCTATGCCTTATGCACAATGGCATTATCCTTTTGAAAACGAAGAAAAATTCAAACAAAATTTCCCTGCGGATTTTATTGCAGAAGGTGTGGATCAAACGCGAGGATGGTTCTTTACCTTACATGCGATTGCGACGATGTGTTTTGATAGTGTCGCTTATAAAAACGTGGTTTCGAATGGATTGGTATTGGCTAAAAGTGGCGTAAAAATGTCGAAGCGTTTAGGCAATGCAATTGATCCTTTTGAAACGTTAGCCAAATATGGCGCCGATGCTACTCGTTGGTACATGATGTCTAATGCCAATCCTTGGGACAATTTACGTTTCGACCTAGATGGTTTAGATGAAGTACGACGTAAGTTTTTTGGCACCTTGTACAATACCTATTCGTTTTATGCACAATATGCCAATGTAGATGAAATGCATGATTTAGGCGAGCATGTGCCTTATGAGAAAAGATCAGAAATTGATCAATGGGTAATTTCTTTATTGAATTCATTGGTGAAAGAAGTAGAAGCTGATTATGCGGCTTATGAACCGACTAAAGCGACTCGAAAGATTCAAAACTTTGTCGTAGATAATTTAAGTAATTGGTATGTGCGATTATGTAGAAGAAGATTTTGGAAAGGAGAACGGAATGAAGATAAACGAGCGGCTTATCAAACCTTATACGAATGTTTGGTTTCTGTTTCGAAATTGATTGCTCCAGTAGCTCCGTTTTTTGCCGATTTCTTATACAAGAACTTAAATGATGCGACGGGAAAAGAGACTTTTGACTCGGTGCATTTAGCCTTATTTCCTGAGGTGAATGAATCCGTAATCAATAAGGATTTGGAGCAAAATATGGGTTATGCACAACGAATTTCTTCTTTAGTATTATCCTTACGGAAAAAAGAAAAAGTGCGTGTGCGTCAACCATTGAATAAAATCTTACTTCCTGTATTGGATGCGCAATTTCAAACCCAAGTAGAGAAAGTACGAGATCTTATTCTAACCGAGGTTAATATCAAGGATATTGAATATATCACCGACACGAATGGTATTGTTAAAAAGCAAATTAAGCCGAACTTTAAGACTTTGGGAAGAAGAATGGGGAAACAGATGAAGCAAGTCGCTCAAATGATCCAATCCTTTGGTCAAGCAGAAATCGAAATGATTGAAGCCAATGGAGGTTATGATTTAGTTTTAGATGGCGAAACGGTCCGTTTAGAAGCGGAGGATTTTGAAATTACTTCGCAAGATATTCCAGGTTGGTCTGTGGCGACGGACGGACGATTGACTGTGGCTTTAGATATTAGTTTAGACGAGGGTTTACGAGCTGAAGGTATGGCTAGAGAGTTAGTGAATCGAATCCAAAATTTGCGTAAAGAGAAAGATTTCAACATTACGGATCGTATCCAATTGGTTTTAGAAAAGCATGAAGGTATCGAAGATGCGTTGACCCATTATCAAGACTATATTTGTAATGAAGTTTTGGCAACTTCCCTTGAATTAGTAGACCACCTCGATTCTGGAAAATCAATTGAGTTAGTGGATGAAGTTACCGTAAAAATGGATGTAACTCGGAATTAATTTTCGATTATCATAAAAATTAGCAAGCGGAAAAGAATGATTCTTTTCCGCTTTTTTTGTCTAATTTTTGCTAGGATTTATCTTGTTT
>JAHDCJ010000092.1 GCA_020629935.1 Saprospiraceae bacterium
TAATGAAAAACTTTCAAGTCATCTTAACAAATCATTTTATTTGTGAAACGTCATAAGTCCAATTTGTGGCTTTCGATTGTTGCCAGATTTGTTTTTCGTTTTTTAGATAAAAAAGAGCGGGATCGTAATGTTGTTTATGAAAAATTAAGCGATGAATTTCACGCGTATTGGATTTCGCATATCGTTGGCTTAAGGTATTTCGATTGAAGTCATCAATTTCAATGATGATATACTGTTTGTTGATAAAACGAACTCCTTTCAAATCATTTTCCTTGGCTAACTTTTCGCTACATTTGTTTTTCCATTCTGTACTTAATAGATATTCGAATTTATTAGGATGAACCAGTCGGGGTGTTTTATTTGAAGGGTTTAAATTGGTTTTTAGCTCTGTATTAAATATAGGCTTTATGATAGAATCTTCTGTTTGAATTAGCGAGTTGACTAGTTCTTGATAACACTCAAAATGTTGATCTATTTTTTCTAATTGATGGGGGTTAGGCCCCAACTCACTACAACTAGAAAGAAAGAATAAACCATATGAACATGCTATTAATTTTAGGTAGGTTATTAGATGCATTTTTCGAAATTTACCTCAAATTGTATTTGGTGTTTTGTCAAAAAAATATTTATAAGTCCTTATAAGTTACGTTTTTTTTAGAAGGCGTAACAAATATGAAAAAATAACAAATGAAAAAAATAATTAAAATTTAAGTCAAAGATTTTGGTATTTTTGCCGCTATCAATAATTGTTCAAAATCTTCAAATTTAGGATAGTGACTGATGACATGATGTGCACCCGCTTTAAATAAGACCTCATGGTCATTGTCTTTTCGCACACCAATAAAAGGCATGTCTAAATTTCGAGTGGTTTTTACATCCCAAATGGCATCACCTAAATATACGGTTTTTTGAATTTGTTCTAAATTGGGCACTTGTGCTAATGATTCATGAATAATCATTTCACGTGTTTCATTACCATCCGCAAAGCCCATGAATAAGGAATCGGTTGGAATGCCTACATGGTTTAATTTTACAAAAGCAGGTTTTCGAAATCCACCTGTGGCAATGCCAATTTCATATTGAGGGTGTGCTATCAATTGAAGAATGATTTCTCTTGCTCCAGGTACTTCTTGAAAGCCTTGTGGGTTATCTACTCTTCCTTGTTCAAGACGAGCAACATAGTCATCTTTAAACGATTCAATTTTTTCATCAGAAGGATGCGGAACATTGGCTGTTTTGAAAAGTGCACGTAGGATAGAAGTGTCTGTTACATGTGGATAATGATTCCAATCTAAACTTGGAAGCGGAAAACCAAAATTTTCTTCAAAAGCTAGATTGAAAATTTGACTATCTACTTTATTGGAAAACAAAAGGGTACCGTCAATGTCAAAGATGACCAAGGTTTTTTTTAGATGCGACATAAATGAAAATTATTTTGAACTTAAACATAAATTTAAAAATAAAAAGGAGGATAACTATTTTTTTGGGGAATTCTCTTAAACGCAATAGTCTTGAAAGATTATCCTGATTACCTAGTTTCATTAGAGGTTAGGTCAAGGAAAGAGCTTAACGTATATTAAAGAATTGATTACTAATTTTAATAATAAGGACAAGAAGGATGCTCGTATGGAATGGAGTAGAGGAGGTGTTTGAATGTTTGTATCAAATTGTCAAATAAAAATTTCGTTTCTTATGAAAAAACTATTATTTATATTCATTTTAATTGGAAATTATAATGCTATTTTAGGACAAGAATATCATTCGATGTTACGTCATAATGAATGGGATATTAAATGGTTTTCTTGGGGAGATAATTCTTGTTTTAATATTAAATTTGAGGAACTTTGGGAGGAGACTAATCAACTTGTTGGTTTTTTAGGTCAATCAAATTATGCAGTTTTAGAAGATTTTGATGAACAAACGGTAACCTTTCAGGATATGGATTTTCCAGAGATCCCACCACGTATTATTTATGATTTTACACTAGAAGAAGGCGATAATTTTCAAATTCAAATTAACAATACCATTACGGAAAATTTAGTTGTTACAGAAGTAGATTATATTCCTTCTCCAATTGGAAATTTAAAGCGTATTCGATTAACTGGAAATATTCCTTTTGGTGATATGATTTGGATTGAAGGGATTGGATGTACTTGGCACCCTTTGTATCCTACGTTATGGATCACAGATCCTAGTTATCAAGTGATAAAAGTAGAAAAGAATAATCAAGTGATTTATGAAGAAGGTACTGCTTGTTTTACAAGTGTAAATCGTATCGATAATACTTTTATAAACGTTTGGTATCATAACCAACAAATTCATTTAGAAAAGAAGGGTTTCGTGGAAATAAAAGAAGTAAAGTTGTTTAATGCCTTAGGCCAAAAAATGACACTTTTAGATCAACCCAACTTTCCAATATCTCTAGATCAAGATTTAAATGTAGGACTATATATATTAACTGTCGGTTTAGATAATGGAAAAGATATAACTTTTAAATTTTTTAAAGACTAGAGGATTTATATTCTTTTGATGTAATTGAATCATTAATAAAGAATGGATATTGAGAGGTGAAAACTGGATATTGAAAAGTGTATAACTTGGTCATCTAGATTCTAGAATCAAGGGTGGGCCCGCCCATATGGTTTCCGCCGCCGCCGACCAACCGTCACTTTCATGCTAGGGCAAAGCTCCGCCCATTTTACCTAAGGTCGCTTTTCTTAAATAACTTTAATAAGTGGATATTCATCCGCACTTATTTATTTTCCAACAACAAGAATTCTTTGTATTCGACTCAAAGTTGAAGAAACAAAATGGGATAAAAAAGTGAAATGTTTGAATGGGTATTTTAATTGTATATACAAGTCATTTTTCCTGTTAAATCTTCTTTTGTCGAGTACTGCTCTAGAGTTATCGTAAAAAAATGACAGAATTGATTTTTTGTCATATCATTTTACCAATCAACCTAAGGTGTGCTTAATTCTACTGTAATACAAGGTGTTATAGTAATGAAGTTCCATGTTTAGGATTTCTTTCACAAAAAAAATATAAGATTAAATGGAAAACACGAATAATGGTAAAGCAAAAATCGTTAACTCTATGTTGGGTACAGAAATTTCAATTCCTTCTTCTAAAAATTGGTTTGTTTTGCTCTTTGGAACAGCATGGTTGGGCGGTTGGTATTTTGGTTTTAAAAACGGATTAAGCATGTTGTTTTTTGATGGGGGGCCAAATGGATTTATAATATTCTGGTTGCTTGCGTGGTCAATTGGAGGAATATTTGTAATTGGCACTTTACTTTGGGGATATTTTGGAATAGAAAAAATGTATCTAAAAAAGGATAAAGTAGAACTTAGGAAAAATGTATTCGGATTAGGAATAAATAAAGAATTCAAAAAATCTGATATAAAGAATGTCCAATTTAATAATGGAAAAGTAGCGCATTCTTCTAAAACGAATAACTTTTCAGTGTGGGGACTTGGTGAAGGTAAAATCAAATTTGATTATGGAATGAAAACGTATTCTTTGGGCTTAGGGCTCGATGATGCAGAAGCAAATCATCTTATTGAATTGATTAAGGAGAAATTAGCTTTACCTAAATGAAATGGTGGTTAGCATTCCTTTTTAAAAAGGTTACCTAGGGAAAAAATGGACACAAATAATTATTGCATGTATTCTTAACGTCAAAGTTGTATTATGCTAAACGCCCCAAACATAAGTTTAATATCCAATGATGGATTAGATCCTATTGTAGATCAATTAAACGATTCGCTATATCTCGGTTATTTGACAGTCGAGGTACTTTATTCTGTCCACCCAACTTACCTTGTGACTTCATATAGGTTCGAAAAGCTCCAGGTTTTAAGGGGCGAATAACTAAAGGCTGTAATATATTTCCTTTGATTAAATCGCTATAATAAATGTTTTGTTGACAAAGCAATTGGTCTACTTCTAAGGCAAAACTTTTCAAATCATTGGGTGTTTTGGCGAACTCAATAAACCATTCATGGTAGGGTAGGGACTCCTTTTGTGGATTCACTTGAGGCGCAACCGTAAATTCTATGATTTGGACATCATGTTTATTGGCTACTTGTAGTAAAGCATCTTCTACCTCTTTACCTATGACGTGTTCGCCAAATGCTGAAATGTAATGTTTGATTCTACCAGTGACTAAAATTCGATAAGGTTTTAATGAGACAAATTTTACGGTGTCTCCAATATTGTATCCCCAAAGTCCGGCATTACTGTTAATTATTATCGCATAGTTTACTCCAATCTTTACATCTTTTAAAGAAAGGCGAGTAGGCTTTTCGTTAAATATTTCATCCGTAGGAATAAATTCGAAAAAGATTCCTGAGTTTACATTGAGTAAGAGGGCAGGATTTTCTGGTTGGTCTTGGAAAGCAATAAAACCTTCAGACGCAGGATAGGTTTCTAAGGTGTTGATCGAGTTTCCTACGAGTGCTTCTAGCTTGGCTCGATAAGGTTCAAAATTAACACCACCATAAATAAAAAGATCGAAATTAGGAAAGATTTCACGAATAGAAGATTGACCTGTTTTTTCAAGAAGGACTTCATAATACATTTGTACCCAAGGCGGAATACCACTGATCATCGTCATGTTTTCTTTGATCGTTTCTTTGGCAATTTGCTCTACTTTATCTTCCCAATCTTCAATACAATTGGTTTCGTATGAAGGCATTTGCGATCGCTTGATCCAATTGGGAATAAGGTGGTTGGATATGCCAGATAATCGACCAGTTAAAATACCATTGGTGGTATGGAGTTTAGGACTACCCGATAAAAAGATCATTTTCCCATTTAAGAAATCTGCGCGGCCAGTTTGGGCGATATAATTAAAGACCATATTTCGAGCAGTTCCAAAATGATTAGGAATACTGTCTTTGGTAATCGGAATATATTTAACCCCAGAAGTCGTTCCAGAAGTCTTGGCCAAATAGGTAGGTTTTCCTTTCCATAATACATTGGCTTCACCGTCTTTTACTCGATCAAAATATGTCTTCAATCCTTCATAATCATTAATAGGTACTTGTTGAATGAAATCTTGATAGGAATGAATTTGATCAAAATGATGATCTTGACCAAAAGCAGTATTTTTAGCTTTTGCAATAAGTTGATGGAAAATTTTCTCTTGCGCCTGAATGGGGGCATTGGCCCATCGTTGGATAGATTTTGCCGTGACTTTGGCTAAACGTTTGACAAAAAATGTTTTTATACCCATAATACAAAGTTAGGCATAAAAACAAAAAGCTGTCTACGATATGTAAACAGCTTTTTATTTTTTTCGAAAAAAAATTATTTATAAGTCATCAAACGGACTTCTACTCGTCGACTTGATGGATCATTAGAACTACTCGCTTGTTCATCACCATAGAATGCAGTGGTAATTCGATTAGAAGAAACACCTCGACTAATCAAATAGTTTTTAATACCATTTGCACGCTTTTTTGAAAGGGCTAAATTCGCTGCAGGGTTTCCAGATTTATCGGCATAACCTTGAAGCAAAGCACTCACTTCTGGGTACTCTCTCATAATTTGAGCCACCCGATCTAATTGACTAAAATAATTAGATTCTGTTTGACTTTGTCCGCTTCTATAAAAAACATTGACGGTATCATAACCTCGAATTGCTTCTGCGGCTGTTGGTCTTACCACCGTGGTGGTCGTGGTTACAGGCGCAGGCCTTGTAATAACTGGAGCAGGCGTGGTTACTACGACTGGTTTATTGTCCGCCGCTTTTAATTCAGCAACCATCTTTTGTAATTCCAAAAGGTTTTGGTTGAGTAACTTTAAGTATTCTTCATTATTATTTGAAGGAACTGGAGTTACTGTATTATTATTACTAGGTCTGCCTGAAAGTTGGCCTTCTAAAAATCGAATTCGATCAGAAAGCCGATCAATTTCTCTTAGGTTGCGGGCATCTGCTCTTCGAAATCCATCCAATTGTTTATTTAATTGGTTTATTTCTCTGCTATAATCCGTTGTATTAGTAGAAGGAACGTTGATGGTTTCAACAACAGGTTGTGTTGGAGTTACATTGGTCAATTCTTGATTCCCTTGAGCCAAACGATAAGCTTTAATTCGTTTCTTTGCTAAGCGAATTTGCTTTCGTAAAGCTCTAGAATACGCACGTGATTCTTCATTTTTATAATCGCCTGATTCGAGGCGGCTATCAATGGATTCTAGTTTTCTTTCTAAACTGGCCATGTCTTGATCGCTGGTATTTGTAGAACGAAATAAATCTTCCATTTCTTTTTCTACCTGAACGACTTCCGAATCGTATTGTCGAATCTCCGTGGCTACTGGATCTTTAACTGGCGTAGCCGAAGTATTATCAATAACATAAAAAGGATTTAATGGATCAAAAACAGTCGGCTTTTGAGTTCGTTCATTACCTTGAATTTGAATTAATTCCGTTTCTAAATCATGAATTCTACGTCGATTTTCAATTTCTCTTAAGTAGTATGTTTCTAGATCAACAGTTTCTCTTTTAGGATTATTCAATTCCTTTTTTAGCAATTCAATTTCTGCTTTCAGTTTTTCTGTATTGGAATCGATTGCAATATTCTCTGTTTTGGTAGCATCATCATTTGCTCGAACAGCTACACTATTATTATAATCCACGTAATTATCTAATCGCTCTTCCATTTCCATGAGTCGAGTTTTCAGGTCATTCAACTCACTTTGAGTAGCTTGTCCAGAACGCATACGATCAATTTCTGATTCTATAGCCACTACTTCAATTCGATCTTCTTGGATTTCGGCTAATAAAGGACTTGGTTTTGAAGGTAAGATCAATTCTGCTTGCACAGGTCGGACCGTTCCTAAAGTATCTAAAACGGTAGTTTCTACAACCGTTTCTCTTTCTACAGGTAAACCATCAACCATAACTACCTGCATCACGGTGTCCGTTTTATAAATCGTATCCGTTACATAAACGATTTCGTCAGGAAAAAGGTATTTATCCATATCGATCATCTCCGCTTCTCCAATAAGCACTTCATCTTCCGGAAGAATGTCATAGGTTTTTACGACTTCGATTTGTTCTACAGGACGGCCATCAATCATGACTTCTCTTCGGATGGTATCATAAGAATAATAATCCTCATTATAATTCTCCAAATAACTTCCTTCTTCCCATTCCAATCGTTCAATAATACGAATAGATTCAATCGGTCTTCCATTTTCAATACGAATGGTTCGGATGGTATCTCGATAAACGTTTGATTGTAAATCATAAGGTCGAAGTGATTCTTCGCTATTTGCATCTCGTTCAATCAACGTTTCTTTTTGAATCGTGTCTCCAAATTCATTTAAAATGATAATGATCTTTTCAGAGTAGTATGAATTCGTACCTTGTATCATTGTAGATTCTGTGGTATTATTTTCATCACCAGCTACAGAAATTGGAGTACCTGTAGATTGAGGTACATAATTTTCATCTAAAATGTCTGTTGGTGTATCGTATTCTTCTGCAGTGTAAAAGATTGGAGAAACAAATGCATCTTCTTTAAACCCAAAATTATAGTGGAGTGAAATGGAAGTAAAAGCATACATGTCTTTCACTTTATTATTCGGATTCCCTCTAAAAATTCCAGCTTGATTATTAGGGTTAGAAGCGTACAATTGGGTGTTATTATCATATGAATCTCTATAGAATCCATGTACATCATCCAAATAATCGGTTGTGGTTAAGCGAAGTAAACTCTCAATATTTAAGTTTAATCGTTTGCCTAAACGAAGTTTTAAACCAAAAGCAAAAGGAAAGTTAAGTGCCCTTTGACTATAAGATTCGTCTCGTTCAGTATTTAACTCTCTTAAATTGGTCTCAAAGATTCCATCTTGTTCAATGATATCTGCCATTAAAGCATTCGGATCAGTTTGAGCTAAGGTTCGGATCGTATGATCATTCCAATAATGATAGCGCTGACCATCTTCAAGGTATAAATCACCATAGACATCAAAGAAGGTAAGACCTACACCCGCAGAGAAATAAGGAGATAAGAAGGCACGTTCACTAAATATTTTTCCATTATCGGTATAAAAGGTACCAATGATACTGATATCTTGAATTTCTGTTTGTGCATTTAACGAACGGTCGAAATACTCAAGATCAGTTTGGAGTTCTTTTTTGAAGTTTACTGCCCGATCATTAGCTGCAAATTTACCGCGTGTATATAGGGCTTTAATTCCAAAAGCTTTGGTGTAATTTGCTTCGATGGAAGCACCATGCGCAATATATTTCCAGTTTTCTAATGGTTTATCTACAATAAATTTTTGTGGATCGAGAATGCGTTCATTAAGATCACCATAATAGCTATAAAGACCACCATGCAAACCGACTCTCCACTTAAATTTGTTTTGTTGTCCAAAGAGAAATGTCAATGGCAACATAGTTATAAGAAATAAGGTTATTTTTTTCATAACGATATTTTTTCAATGGTTAAAAAAAACGTATTACAAAAGGAGGTTATTTAGCAAAATCTAACCAGAAGTTGATTTGTGCACTAACTCCAATCATAGGTCGTATTTCCACACGTTTTTCCAACCCAGGAATAGTACCAGCGGTATCTGGATTTTCAAGGAAAGTTGCTCCAGCATTTATTTTTACAAAACGCCAAACTCGGTATCCTAATCCTACATAAGATGGTCGTTTGATAATCGGACCACTTACTACGTTTTTGTCAGTATCTTTAAAGTTAAGTAAGAATGCTCCAATGGAAATTGACGTACGATTCCAAAATGGTTTTGAAATTCCTTCTCGGCCAAAAGGTAAGGCAAGACCAATAAAAGGCGCAGAGCCATAATTAAATTCTTCGCTATCAAAAGTGAAAATTGCGCCACCATAACCTGCATCAATAGCAAGGGTAGACCGTAATTTTTCAGTTGGATAGTTTTCAATTAATTTGTCATCTACAAGAATGTAAAGATCAGTATTTAAGTATTGAATGACTTCAAACTGAAGTTGTTTTTTCAATTCATCCATTAATTGAGTTCGGTAATCAATACGTCCTGTTCTTCCTCCTTCCGATTCTGCATCTACATTTTTTCCTTTTTTTAGTTTAGTGCCTTCCAACTTTTTCAATTGATTTTTAACGATATCAGAAAATCCATCAAATTCGATTAATGTTCTGCTTCGATAAAGACTTAAACCGTCTTTAACAATAGAATTTAAATCATTGATAATTTGTCGGTAATTACTTGATAATTTTACCTTCTTTTTCGCCGCTTGGAATGATTGATCTACATAATTATTCATTGCATTAAACAAGGTCTGTTCTAATTTTCCTCGTTCGGTAGTAGAAAGTTCACGGTAATAATTAATAAGGATATCATAGTTGTTTCCTGAGCGCAATTTGAAATTGACAGGAATACTAAAGTCAGGAGAGGTTTTGTTTAAACTTCTTTTCCAAAGTGTTTCGTAAATAGGTTTAGAATTTCTTCCTTTTCCAGGAAAAAGTTGAACTTCCATATATGGAACCTCTTCATTAACAACACCTGTCATCATCCAATATTTTCCAGCAGGAAGTGGTTGATTCTCACCGAAGTAGGATTTTTCGAAATTTAGTACAACAGTTTCATATTGTTGTCCGAAAGACAAGGTAGCCATCAAAAAACAGATCGCTAGAGCGAGACTTGTAAACAATGGTTTCATGGTAAATAGGTTAATTAGTTAAAAAAATATAATATGATTGATTTATGGTGCGGAATGATCAAAAATTAGACCATATGACCTATTTTAGGCGGTACTTAGATTTTAGAAAAAAGTCACTTTTTTTCGTCGAAAAAAATCAAATTCGCTACATTTTATTAGTTTATTTATATGAAATAAGAGTAAATTTCACTTTTAGGACTTATTATGAAATAATATATGGATATTTTGGTCACATTTTTTTTTTCAAAATGCGTTATTTTATTAAAAGGATTTGATCTATCAAAATTTTACCCTTAATTTGCTTTCCTAATAGTTCAATGAACTATGTGTAGAATTAATTCTTATTCATGTCAAAAAAGAAGGTAAAATCAAATAAGTCAACACCATTGAGTAGAGCGCCGTGGAGAGATGAACTTCATGAGATCATTTTTGGTACGGATACTCCTGCGGGGAAATTATTTGATGTAATTCTCCTTTGGGTGATCTTAGCAAGTGTATTGGTGGTGATGCTTGAAACAGTAGACGCTGTGGCTAAACCTCGGCAGATGTTTTTCTTTGTGGTGGAGTGGGGCTTTACGATTTTCTTTACTGTAGAATATGTCCTAAGAATTATAACATCACCCAAGCCTAAAGCTTATGTATTTAGCTTTTTTGGTATCATTGATTTATTAGCAATTATCCCAACCTATATTGAACTTTTCTTAACTGGAGGACATTATCTTTTAGTAATTCGGGTACTTCGACTTTTCCGTGTTTTTCGGATATTTAAACTGGCTAAATTTTTAAAGCAAAGTAATATCATTGTAGAGTCCTTAAAAGCAAGTAGAGAAAAAATTACGGTATTCTTAGTGTTTATTACGTTACTTACAGTTATCGTAGGAGCGGTAATGTTTATTATTGAAGGAGAAACCAATCGCGAATTTAGCAGTATACCAAAATCTATTTATTGGGCGATTGTTACTTTAACTACTGTGGGATATGGGGACATTTCTCCCGATACGCCTTTAGGACAGTTTTTAGCTGCGGTGATTATGATTATGGGTTATGTAGTCATTGCGGTGCCTACAGGGATTGTTAGTGCCGAATTAGTCAATCAACCTAAACGTGTACTTAAGCGTAAAAAATGTGATAATTGTGGACATACAGGCCACAGAAAAGTGGCAAAGTTTTGTGAATTTTGCGGAGAAAGGCTAGAAGATCACTTACATTAATACATAACCATTAGCTATTGACCGCTTGTATTAATTCTTCTTCCATTACTTGGAGTTCTTGGTCAATCTTAGATTGTTTGGTATCTAATGCCTGAATCTGTTTTTCTTCCATTTCTAAAAGTAGATCAAAATCACTAAAGTTGGCATCAATTTTTGATTTAATATTTTTGATGTAATTCTTTAATTTTTTAACAACTTCTGCTTCTAATTTTATACGTCCTTTTCCTACTTCTTCTTGATAGCCTTTAATAATCTGTTTTCTTTTTAATCGTGCAGTCACCCCAGCGAAAAGTAAACCAATAGTGGTGACAATACCCCCCGTAACATCAAAAACAACCGCATTAGAAATAAAGGTAAGCATGACTCCAATTACAGCTATTCCACTTCCTGTAGCGATATTACTACCAATGCCCGATCGGTCAGCAAAAAGTTCAGGGTCTACAAAGTTTTCCGTTCGGTTCATGAATTTGGAAAATTGTTCTTGAAGATCACGTAAAACCGTGCTTCTACGATCAGCAATGTCGCCAAAAATATCATGATTATTTTTCAAAATAGTTTCACTATTTCGAATTTTTAAATCAATAATTTTGGCCATTTGTTGAATGCTTTCTGCAATATCAAGCACGCCATCGTTAAGCTTTTCATGCATGACTTGATTGAGATCCGTTTCCATTCGTTTGGCAAGCTCGTCAAGCCAATCAGCTAGAGATTGTTTTTTATTGAAAATAGATAAGAAAGATCGTTTGGCTAAAGTAAGAAAACTTAAACCTTTTTTGAGGTCTTTTTCTGTTCTAAGTGTAATTCGATCATAACCTGCGATGAGGTTTTCGACTAAAATATCTACTTGATTATTTGAACGTGTTTCTTGTTGTACTAAAGCATCTTTGATGTCATCTCTAAAAGCTACATCAGCGGTGTATTGCGCATTGCGCATATCTATACCTTTGCGAATTCGATTGCCAATATTTTTAGAAGTTTCTATATTATTTTGCAGTTTAAGCAAGGGGGCTTTTCCACCAGTAATATGATCGGTAATATATTTTCTTATCGCATTAAAACCAGAACTTTGGGATTGACCTTCAAGTTCTAACTTGGCAGAAACTGGAAAAATATTAGGATTAGCTACGCCCTTCTTTATGGCAAAGTTTTTAACTCCTTCCACATTGATAGGCAAATCAGCAGGATTCATCAGATCGGCTTGTTGTAAGACAAAGATTATTTTTTTCCTCCAATCTTTATGGATGAAATCGAAAAAGTCCCATGCAGATTGCCGGTATGGATTTTTAGCTTCAAAAACAAAAACAATGAGGTCACTACTTGGGACAAAACCTTCGGTAATTTCTTGATGGTATTTAGATATAGTATTCGTACCTGGTGTATCTACAATAGCTACTTCTTTTAAAATTTCAACAGGAAAATAAATTTGTTTTAGATTGGGGTTGAGCACCACCGTTTTTTCTTCATCTCCATATAAAATTTGTTGAATGGTGTCTGTACAAGGATCTGGAGCAACCTTACAAATTTCTTTTTGAGTTTCAAGTAAGGCATTGATAAAGCTACTTTTTCCAACTTTTACCTCGCCAACAATTACAAACATAAAAGGATCGGTAATTCGATTTCTTAGATCACTAACTGTGGTAGAAAGTTGTTCATTTCCAATTTCGATAGTTATGTCATGAAGTTGTTGAATAGTATTACCTATTCGATTTCGAAATTCAATAATTTTAGGATCTAGAATTTTGCTAGGGAGCATAAGAAGAAATTTTGTTCCAAATGTAGCAAAAAAACGATAGGAAAATAGATTTTGTTGGGACTTTGCACAAAAAAAAATGAGTTCAGTGATCGATCTTAAAAGGCTAAAAAGACCATCACTGAACTCCCGGAGGAAACATTTAACATGTCCTATGAATAACTTTAATTAAGCTATCCGGCACAATACTTTTTAAAAGGCTAGTAAAAAAAAGCATTGTAAAAAATTCAGAGAATAAATAATCTGGTTATGTTTGAAGACACATAATTTGGGTTAGCAGAGAAGAATAAATTATGTATTTCTGAATTTCTATAAAGTAAAGATGCATATAAACCTTTTTGTCAACAACCAACTTTTTAAATTGTATTGACATAGGTTTTGCATTCAGCTTTGTTGTAAAATGCTGTATTTGTGCAGTTTATTTATTTACAAGTGGTTTGTTTTTGATACAGAAAGCGTCAAAAATAGCAAATAAATTGCCTGATTCTATAAAAATATAGAATAGACTAAGGCCAAGATTTCAAGTTTTGTAATTTATTTTAAGTTCAAATTGTTAAGAAAAGGAATTGAACTTAGTTGAAATTACATGGTTAAAACGTGAAAGTGAGTTTTAAGAAAAGGTAACTTTGATATTACATATCTTCGTTATCATCCCAAATACCCAACAAAGTTAGTAGGTAATTGATAGCGTCAAACATGGTAGTTAAATTTAAAGATTAAAAGGATATTTCAAATATACGTTTAATTTTAACTGCAAAAGCTTCGATTTAAGACCATATTTTGACAGAACTTTTCTATTTCAAAAGATATAATTATATTGTAGACCAATATATTATAATGATAATTGTGATGAAAATTGACACAATACCATTGAATTCACATCCATAGAATTTGTTATGTCAAAGGTTCTGATTTTTTTTAAAACGTTCAAGTTTAAAAAGGGCTTTAAATTGACAGTTTTGTAAGGAGGTGTCTAGGGGTAATCTGTTGTTATTTAGAGGTTTATCTTGTTTATAAACACTAATAATTGACGCGCATATTTTATATATTAAAAAAAATGAGATGAAAAAGTATGAAAACACTTAACCAAATAATTGGCAAACTAAAACTTGGTGAACAGCAGTTTATTAGGAAGTTTTACAATGCGCAGCCGAATGGTGAAGATAAGAAAAGACTCAAACTTTTTGAAATGATACTTTCTAATACAGGAGAACCTCTGACAGATGTGGAAGCTTGTAAAGCAATTTATGGTACCCCCCCAAATTCTGCATTTTCCCACTTAAAAACGCGATTAAAAAAAGATATGATGGATTACTTGCTATTACAAGATCCATCAAAACATTATAAATCGAAGCGCTTACAAGCGAGTATGAAAGTGACCAAATCACTTCTTCAAGGCGAATTATTATTAGGTAGAGGAATTTATAATGAAGCAGAAAAAATATTAACTAAAGCCTTAGCACTTGCGGAGCACTATGAATTTTTTCCAGAAATATTACGCATACGAGGCTTATTAAGAAAAACAATGGGTTTTCGAAAAGGTGTGGAAGCCTTTGAATTTTATAATAAACCAGTAGCCCATTATTTGAAAGAATATAAAAAAACGCTAAAAGCTTTAGAATTTTTATTTCACATTGACTTACCTAATCATTTCAATACCAACTTTAACATTAAAGATATTCTTGAAAAGGGAAGCCATCAAATTGATGCTTTAGAAGGTATGTATCAACAAGAGGGGACGTCTTTATCTTTTCAATTGCATTATTTTCAGGCAAGAATTACTTATCATAATTTAGAAAGAAATTTTGAGTCTTCACTAAGCTTTGGGGAAAAATTGTTAAGCCTTGTCTCTGAAAATGAACCCTATAAATCTGTAGGAAGTTATTTTGCTGGTGTTTCTATGGTTGTTTCTGGTATTCATTTAAATTTAAAAAATTATGAACAATCTATCGAACACTCTAAAGAAGCCCTTAATATTTTTCGTAAGGGATTGACTAATGAATTACGAGCACTAGACGGATTGTTTTTCGCATACTATAGAAATAAAGATTATGAAAAAGCGGTAGAAACAGTTAACAGAGCACAAAAACATAAGCAATTGAAAAGTAATGTGCTACTGCCTGCTCGATGGGATTATTTTCAAGCTTGTCTAGAATATGAAATGGGAGCAGAAGAAAAAGCTTACGAAAAGTTAAGAAGAAATAATGCTATAGCTAAAGATAAATCGGGATGGTTAATCGGATTCAAAATTTTGGAAATGATGAAGGCCATTGACCAAAAAGAAGAAATCGTCTTAGATTATTTTTTAACGAACTTTAATCGATTATTAAATCGAAACAAACAACAAAATATTGCGCGTGCTCAATTGATTAGTTCTATTATTCGAAGTCTGCTCAGTTTTCGTATGGATTTTAAACAAACCTACATGAAAAATAAAGAAAAATTAAAGCAGTTAGAGGAAGGACTAGGTAATTATTTTTGGGACCCCGCTGGATATGAGATTGTGCGATTTGATGAATGGTTTGTTAAAAAAATGAACTGATTTTAAACAACTTCTTAAAAAAAGGCAAAAAAAAACCTCCTGACACCCAATCAGGAGGTTCCTATTTAAAAAATAGGATAGGATTTAAATAACCGCTTCGTTTAAAACCCAAAAATCTTTATTTGGAATACAATTCCAATTTATATATCTTGTTTGTTTAATTCGCTTAAAGAGACTTTCAATTCCAAAGCTCTCGCTTCAGAATTAAAAGTCTTTAGGATTTACATTTTACCCTGTCTAAATCAGGATAAATACCACTGGAATTGGTAAAGGAAAATATATCTTAAGTCACTCAATTGGTTAAATTTTAATAACAATTCCTTTCTGTGGCAGGTGAATTAGGCTCCACGCAAAACTTTTTCTGCGCTTCGATACCTCAAATATGAGGATGTTTTTCCCATCTAAAAAATTATAAATTGTCAAAAGTAAGGTTTCTGATTCCTTCTTATTTGAACACATATATTATATTTTCATTTGTTTTATATACAAATAGTAAGTAGTTTTGGAGTGTTGCTCGCAGTTTTTAAATGGGTTTTATTCACGAATATTTAAAAGTAAGGTTGTTGACATGCCAAAAACGAACTCAAAATTATTATTTGAATTGATAAAAAAGCTTTCTGGTTCGGAAAAAAGACATTTTAAATTGATGAATAATCATCTCTTAAAAGCGGAACCACCTAAATACCTTCAACTTTTTGATCTTATTGATAAATCTAAAGTCTATAATGAAGAAAAACTGAAACTTAAAATCTATGGTAGCGCTGAAGTAACAGGGAAGAAATTTACCGTACTCAAATCTTATCTCTATGATTTTATTCTTACCAGTTTACAACAATACGATCAAGATGATTCTGTTGAGTATAAACTGAGTAGTATGATGCTAAACATTCGTGGACTTTATAAGCGAGGAATGTATGTACACGGCCTTCAAATTATAAATAAGGCCAAAAAATTAGCAAGCAAATACGAACTTCCTACCTTTTTAATTCGAATTCTAGATTGGGAAAGAAAAATTAAACTGCATTTGGTTTCGCATAAACAATACATGGCAGCTGAACCTGATCATAGGCAAGAAATTTTAACCTCCGCCGATCAAATTAAACGAACGATTGTGCTTAAAGGTATCTTCAATCAATTGATTGTGTTAAGACAATGGAAAAACCTTAGAACCGTAATGTCTGATCCTGAATGGGCTAACACATTAAAATTGGTTTCTACCAATTCCGACGAACTTCGATCTATTGAAGAAAAAATGAATCTTAATCGAATTCTTGCTATTCGGGCAGCTTTTGAAAGAGCACCCCAAAAAACATATTTTCATCAACGTAAACTCGTTGAAATATTGGAAAATAATAAACTAGTAGAAAAAGAAAATCCCTTTTATGGTATTGCTTCGATCAATAACTTTGTCAATTCTTGTATTAGTCTAAAACGCTTTGAAGAAGCTGCCGAATACAACGAACGATTGCTAAAGAAAAATGCAATTACCGAAGAAGATAAATATTATAAAAGATATTTCTACGTGCTCAATCAATTACAATATTTAGTTCGCGTAGCACGGTTTAAAGAAGCTAAAAAAGAGTTAGAAGCATTCATTGATTTCCCACAACAATTTGGTAAAGAAATCTCGATTAACCTTCAGTTTATTTTTACTCAAGTGTATCTAGGGTTAAACAACCACGAAAAAGCGTTGGAATGGAATAATCAAATGCTTTATGTTAGAAATAAAGAGTTGAGAAAAGATTTACTCTCTATGGGACGTATGCTCAATCTTATGATTCATTTTGATCTACATAACTTTATCTTAATTGATTCTCTTTTACGTTCTACAAAGTATTTTTTGAAATCAGCAGAAACACTCATGATCTATGAACAGAAAATGCTGAGAGCCTTCCGCAGATTAATTCAAACTCCTGAAAAGAAAAAACAGTTAGAAATATTTCGTAAAGTAAGGAGTGAACTTCAAAAATTGATAGACGAAAAGCCAAGAGAAAATATTTATGTCGAAGCGATTTACCTTATTCCTTGGCTAGACAGCAAAATAAAAAATAAAAAAATTGCGCAAACCATTAAAGAAGAATACGAAGCGCTATACCTAAATGTGGAAGTCAAATGAAAATCTTGATCATTTTATTGGGCTTGACCTTTTGCTCCTCTGCTTGCAATACGCTATATATTCGATATGATTCTCCAAAAGATCAATTTATTGTTGACAACCGAACGTTTAAGAAATTAGAATGGAACAATAATACCTTGCAAGAAGTCAGTCAGTTCAAAATACCAAGATCATTACATAATCAACTGCACCATTTTGTCTATGACAGTAAATTTATGGATTTGAAAAAATCGACTTATGGTGCGCCAGATTATCTATCGCCTATTCCAACCAAATTAATAACTAAGATCGAAGGAGATGTTCAAATTATTAAATACCAAAAACATCCAGATTATCCTGCACCAATACCTTTTCAACAGTTATTAAAATATCTTCTTACGCTACAGAAATCCCAAGCGGTAAAAGATTAAGACTCTCCGCGCAATACTTCTAATGGTGGTCGATTCAAGATACCTCGACTATTAGATAATCCAATTAAAACGACTAAACTCACAATCGTCACTAACACGATAATGATAGGAACAATTTTGATAGAATAGGGGGATTGGAAAACAAACACCGCTAAAGCATAACTTCCTACCAATGCCAATAAAATTCCTGTAAAGGCTGCGATTAATCCTAACAAAGCATATTCTGTCAAATTGATCAATAATACTTGTTTGCGATTGGCACCTAATGTACGTAAGAGCACACTTTCCTTTATCCGTTGAAATCGACTTAATATTACTGAACCGATTAAAATCAATAAACCGGTAAGGATGCTAAATAAAGCCATGAAATTAATGACAAAGGAGATCTTACCAATTAAATCATCGACTGTGCTTAATATTTGTTCGAGCCCAACCACCGAGACATTAGGAAAGGCCTTGACTACATTACGTTGATAAGCCACCGATTGGTCAGTTGAGGAAGTTCGAGTGATCAACACATGAAATTGTGGTGCTTGCTCCAATATATTATTCGGAAATAAAATCAAAAAATTAGTCTGAATTCGATTCCAGGCAATTTCTCGAATACTACTTACTACCGTCTCTAATTCTACTCCTTGTACATTAAAAACCAACGGATCATTTAGCGAAGCACCAATGGCCCGCGCATAATCTTTTTCTAATGAAATAGGGACTGGACCATTACCGTCATAATTGCCCACCCAAGCACCATCAATAATCGTTTCAGAATTAATAATACTATCTCGATAAGTAACCCTGTTTTCTCTATTCAATGCCCAACGATCTTTGCGGGTAGAGTCTGCCATCATTTCCTTTCGTGTCATGGATTTTACCTTTTCCAATTGCATCGTCACAATAGGGACTTGTTGCAATACTGGAAGATCCATTGAATCCGTCAAAGCCAATAATTGATCCTTTTGTGGGGTTTGCACATCAAAGACAATCATGTTCGGACGATCTCCTGCTTGAGCTACAGATATTTGATCTAATAATAAACCCCGCATAAAAAATAGAGTGGCAATTAAAGCGGTTCCTAAACCAATAGACAAGACTAAAATAAAAGTCTGATTATTCGGACGATGTAAATTGGCGAATCCTTGTCGCAAGATAAAACTCCAATTGGAAGGAATAATACGGCGCACTAAAAACATCACCAACCAAGCTACTGCGGCTAATATAATGAAGGAGAACAAGATAAAGAGTACAAAGAATGTTGCCTCGATTAATGAACCAATTTGTAGATAAGTAAAACCCAAAATAAAAGCGCCAATTAAACCAAAAACAATCCAACGCCCTAAACCCTTTTCAGATACTTCCTCATTGACTCTCAACGTACGTAATGGGGAAACATTTCGGATATTCATCAAAGGAATTAAAGCAAATAATACCGAGATTAATATCCCAAGTAAAATTCCTTTTCCAATGGAATACCAAGAAATACCAAAAGAAACTGCAATGGGTAAAAAGTCGCTCAATACAGAAGGTAAAACCGTTTGTAAAAAAGTACCCAACACCACGCCTATAAGTGATCCAACCAAACCCATTCCTGCAATTTGAATGAGATAAATCAAAAAGGCTTTGTCGCCCTTTATGCCAAGACAACGTAAAATGGCCACCGTTTGTAATTTCCCTTTAATATAAATATGAACTGCACTCGCTACACCTATACAACCCAATAACAACGCAATAAAACCTACGAGATTTAAGAACCGAGTCATTACACCAAATGCTTGAGAAGTTTGGCGTTTAGAACTCGCAATAGAATCAAAATCTAAACCCTCTGGACGATATTGTTTTTGATATTTTTCCTTTAATTGATCGGCCAATTTTTCATCTTCATATTGGTAATAAAACTTACGTAAATACCGACTTCCGAACTGAATTAATCCACTGGCATCTAAATATTGCATCGGAATATAAATCGAAGGAACCACACCCATTTGAACCGTCGTTTGTCCTGGAATACCTTTGATTTTTCCTGTAACGACAAACACTAAATTTCCCACTTTTACCGAATCTCCAAGGACAATGTCAAACTCTTTCATCACCTGTTCATCTAATAGCGTATGCTGCCCTTGACTTAATTCTGCATAAGCAGATGCAGGTTCCGTAAGAATATTTCCATAGTAAGGATATTTACCTTCCAATGCTCGAACATTGACAATACGGGTATCTTCGGTTTTGACAAAACTAACCATCGAAGCAAAACTGACTTCTTTAGAAATATCGCCAAATTGAGCAATAGAATCCAAAAAAGATTGAGTCGCAGGTTTGATCGTTCTACTCGTAGAAATTCTTAAATCAGCTCCTAGTAAACTTCCTGCTTCTTTATCTATGTCATGCTTTAAGTTCTCCCCAAATCCATCAATAGAGACTAAGGCCGCAATCCCTAAAACGATAGAAGAAGTAAATAATAAAAGTCGTTTATAATTTCTACGACTATCCCGCCAAGCCATTTTAAATAACCACGTCATTAAACTATTGGATTTGGATTAAGAATATCTTCTACTAATTTTCCACCTTTGATTTTTACAGTACGTTGCGTACGTTTCGCCAATTCTAAATCATGGGTGACTAAAATTAAAGTAGTCCCATGTTCTTGATTGAGTTTAAACAAAAGCGCTTCTACAATTTCGCTAGTCTCATCATCTAAATTTCCTGTAGGTTCGTCTGCAAATAATATGGAAGGGGCATTAGAAAATGCCCTAGCCAAAGAAACCCGTTGTTGCTCTCCTCCCGACAATTGAGAAGGGTAGTGGTCATGTCGATCCGCCAATCCCACCTTCGTCAATAATTCCATCGCTTGATCTTTCGGATTGCGTTGCCCTCGAAGTTCCAAAGGAACCATCACATTTTCTAAAGCCGTCAACGTAGGAATTAATTGAAAACTTTGAAATATAAAACCCACATGTTGGTTACGAATAGCTGCTCGTTCATCTTCACTCATCTGATCTATACGAATTCCATTTAACTCCACAGACCCCGAAGATGATTGATCTAATCCTGCACATAATCCCAATAAAGTCGTCTTTCCACTTCCCGAAGGTCCAACAATAGAGAAGGTTTGACCTTTTTTTACTTCGAAACTGACCGAATCTAAAACCGTGAGTTCTTTCCTCCCTGTTTGAAATGATTTAGATAAATTTTGAACATTTAGAATGCTTTCCATGTATATTTATTTGATGAATTGTATTTTGTGGCGAATCTTTAACAAACAACGAGCATGAGAAGTTTATTTTTATCCGCATTCTTTCTACTTTTTTCGACCACCTTTTTTCTTTCTTGTAATTCGGAAGGTCAACAAAAGCCCGAAGTTACTCAAAAGGAGGATACTAAAGAAGGGCTTTCGACCAACAGCACCACTAAAACGATAATGTGCTTTGGAAATAGCCTTACTGCTGGGTATGGATTAGAAGATGATGCTTCTTTTCCTTCTTTATTACAAGAAAAAATCAATGCCGAAAATTTAGATTATAAAGTAATCAACGCTGGACTAAGCGGAGAAACTTCTGCAGGTGGTCTAAACCGAATTGACTGGATGCTTCGGCAAAAGATCGATGTTTTTTTATTAGAACTTGGTGGAAATGATGGCCTTCGTGGCTTACCCACCGATCAAATGGAAAAGAATTTACAACAAATTTTAGATAAGGTAAAAGCAAAATACCCATCAGCAAAAATCATTATTGCTGCTATGGAAGCGCCTCCAAATTTAGGCGACACTTATACCCAATCTTTTCGAGCGGTTTATAAAAATTTAGCTCAAAAAAATAAGATCACTTACCTTCCTTTTTTCTTGGAAGGTGTAGCAGGTGATCCTAAACTTAATCTTCCAGATATGATTCATCCCAATGAAGAGGGACAAAAAATTGTAGCTACTAATATTTGGAAAACCTTAAAACCCCTATTATAGATGAGTAACCGAGAACCCAATTTTTCAAAGGCAAGAAATTTAATGATTTTAGCCTACGTATTTTCCATCGCAGCCGCTGTAGGAACTGCCTATTTACTAAAAGAAAGCCACCCGCTAATTTGCTTTGGAGTAGCCGATGTAGTCGGCACATTAGTCATTTTCGCCTTTAGTTATTTTTATGATAATTCGAGTTTCTACGATGCCTATTGGAGCGTGGCTCCTATGGTCATTGCCCTAGGCTTATTCTTCTTCTGGGCAGTCCCCGACGTAGAATTCATCCGTCAAATATTAGCACTAATTGTCGTTTTTGCCTGGGGCATCCGACTTACCTTCAATTGGTATCGAGGATGGACTGGCTTAGCGCACCAAGATTGGCGTTATGTAGATCTTCAAAAACAACATGGCAAAGCCTATTGGCTTGTCAGCTTCTCTGGAATCCATATGTTTCCAACGGTCCTAGTTTTTATGGGCTGCATCCCTTTATATGCTTCCATTGCGCTCGGTACTGCTCCAATTGGTGTGCTAGATATTCTAGGTTTTCTCATTGGAATGACAGGCTTCTTTTTCGAATTTTTCGCCGATAATCAACTCCGTCATTTTGTATTAACCAATAAAGAAAAAGGTAAAATTTTAAAAACAGGAATTTGGGCCTACTCCCGCCATCCCAATTATTTTGGCGAAATTTTATTCTGGTGGGGAATATTCCTCCTAGGCTATACCGCTAAACCCGAATGGTGGTATTACCACCTAGCTGGCGCTCTATCGATCACTTGTCTTTTCATTTTCATCAGCATCCCAATGATCGACAAACGATCCCTCGAAAGACGTCCAAACTACGCCGAACACATGAAAAAAGTACCCGGACTAATCCCCAATTTCTTCATCAAAAAATAACCACCTAATGCCCATAGTCAATCACCCCCCGATGGCAAAGCCCATCGCCCAGAAAACCCCTACCCGATGGCACCGCCCATCGCACCAAAAACCCCTA
>JAHDCJ010000093.1:0-15682 GCA_020629935.1 Saprospiraceae bacterium
TCATAGGGTTTCAATTTTGCGATTCAAAAATTTTACTAGACGAAAGCCAAGCTGAATAGCTTGGCTTTTTTTATAAACTTATCTTTTATTGGTAACGAGGTTCTTTAAAACTCCACATCAAACTCTTTTTCTTTTCCTCCTCGTTTTACTCGAACTTTTATTTTGTCTCCAGGATGATACTTTTCTAAAAGATCCATATAGGTATAAATATCTTTGATTTCCGTCTCCCCCATTTTTACAATAATATCATCCGCCAAAATTCCTGCTTTTGCAGCTGCTTTCCCTTTCGTCACTCCATCTAATTTCAAGCCCGGACCGCTATAAGCATAACTAGGCATCACCCCCAAAGTTACATTAAATCGTCTGGCTCCACCCGAATCTTTTGGCTCTGCCGTTTTAGTAAAATTCAATCTTTTCATATCGTGGGTTGTTTCAACCAAATCGGTCACCAAATCCAACACCTTTTTCATTCCTCTATAATTTAAAGTTTCATAATCATCATCCGAAGTATGATATTCTTTGTGTACACCCGTAAATAAAAAGAGTACTGGAATATCCTTAAAATAAAAAGAAGTATGATCCGAAGGCCCTACCGCAGACTCCGATGTTTCTAACTTAATACGTTTATGTGGAGGTGCTGCCTTGACCAAAATATTTCCCCATTCCGGAGAAGACCCAGTACCACTCACTAATAACGTATGATTTTTCATTCGTCCCACCATATCTAAATTAACCATAAAATTCGCTTGCTTTAGATCAATCGTAGGATGTTCTACAAAATATTTCGATCCCAACAGTCCCATTTCCTCTCCCGAAAAAGCAATAAATAAAACATTGGTTTTTAAATCCATTGTTTTAAGCTTTTCTGCGGCACGGGTAATTACTGCAATTCCGCTCGCATTATCATCTGCCCCATTATGAATTTCTGGTTTTCCAGAGGTGTTTCTTGAACCAAAAGCACCATAGCCCAAATGATCATAGTGTCCTCCGATAATTATAGTCTTATCTGCATTATTATTGAGGTATCCAATCACATTTTTCCCTTTGCGCACATCATCTTTTAACTCTACACGAAAACTAATTTTTTGTCCTATTTCCTTTTTTATCAAATATGGATTTTTAGAAAAGATAATAGGAATACCTAAGTCGGGAATATTCCTTCCCAATCGCGCTTTGGGATCAGGATTATTGGGTGCAGAATTAATAAATATAATTCCCTTGGCTCCTTTAGATTTTGCCACTTCTGCCTTATATTCTAAACTATTAAATTTAGCTAATTCTCCATGCGGATTATTATTTTCAGGCGTAGCCGTTTCAATAACAAAAATCTTATTCTTTAACTTCTTTTTCCCTTTATAATCATCAAAGCCTTCTTCTTTTGCCGCAATGCCATGCCCTACACTAACTAGCTTTCCTTTTACAAATCCGTTTTTTGAATACTCAAATGCAAAATAGTTTTTATGTAATTCACAAGATTGACTATTCAAATTCAATTCATTATTTGCACCATATACCTTTCCTGCATAAGCATCAAAGGTTTGGATATAACTTCCTTGATCTCCTTTAGCCACTAAGCCAATACGCTTAAACTCCCTAATGATATAATCTGCGGCTTTTTGTTCACCTTTAGTTCCTGTTTCTCTACCTTCCATCTCATCAGAAGATAAATATTTGACCATAGTTTTCATATACTCACTATCTATATCTAGACTAGGCGCTCGTTGTGCTTGAAGGCTAGAACCCATAAAGAGGAAAATCAAAAGAATGAAGGCATTTCGTTTCATGATGTTATTTTTATTTAAAATATTACCAAAGATACGTAAATAATAAAAGTCCTTGACTAATTTTGTCGCTCAAAAAAGAATTTAACATGGCAAATAAAGATTTAGTGCAGCGAGATTTAAAAGTAGTATGGCATCCATTTACTCAAATGAAAACCGCACGTCCCCCAATTCCTATAGTAAAAGGAAAAGGAGCATTGGTTTTTGATGAAGATGGAAAAGCATACATCGACGCCATCGCCTCTTGGTGGTTAAATACACATGGACATGGACATCCATATATTGCCGAAAAAATATACCAACAAGCCTTAGCCATTGAACATATCATTTTTGCTGATTTTACGCATCATCCAGCCGTAGAATTGGTCGAACGACTATTAGAAAAAATCAATGGAAATCAAGCACGCGCCTTTTTCTCCGACAATGGCTCTACCAGTATTGAAGTCGCACTAAAAATGTGCTTCCAACATTGGCATAATTTGGATCAACCCAAAACCAAAATTATTGCTTTTGAAAATGCCTATCATGGAGACACCTTTGGAGCAATGTCTGTAGGTGCACGAAGTGCCTTTTCTGCTCCTTTTGCTCCCTTCTTATTTGATGTAGAATTTATTGAACCTCCCCTTCCTGGAAATGAACAACTCGCCATTGATCAAATGAAAAAAGCATTAGAATCAGATGATGTGGCTGGCTTTATCTATGAACCATTAATTCAAGGAGCTGGGGGCATGTTGATGCATGATCCTAAAGTATTGGATACGCTTATTGGTCTTTGTAAAGCTAAAAATGTGCTCTGTATTGCAGATGAAGTCATGGTTGGTTTTGGTCGAACAGGCAAATTCTTCGGTAGTCATTGGATGGAAAATCAAGCAGATATAATGTGCTTCTCCAAAGGATTAACTGGTGGGGCAATGGCTTTAGCAATTACCACTTGCACCGATCAAGTCTTTCAAGCTTTTTATTCTTCTGATAAATGGAAAACATTGTTTCATGGGCACTCATTTACAGGGAATCCCATTGCTTGTGCGGCTGCGCTAGCAAGTATGGATTTATTTGACCGCCCAGAAACGGCTACTTCTTTATTACGAATAGAAAAGCAACATCTTGAATTTAAAGAAAAGATCAAAGATCATCCATTAGTAACTAACCTAAGACATCAAGGTGTTATTTTGGCTTTTGAATTGCAAAATGAAGGAGACAACTCTTATTTTAGTTCAATTCGCGATGAAATTTGGCATTTTTTCATTGATCGTCAGATTATATTACGACCATTGGGCAATACCATTTATATTAACCCGCCTTATTGTATCACAGAAACAGAGTTAAATCAAGTTTATCAGGTTATTGAAGACTTATTGAAGCATTTGCAACTTCGTTAATACTTGATCTAGCATCGCTTCAGTAAAATCTAAATGGGTAACAAAACGCACCGTTTGTGGACCAAATGGTACCGCTAAAATCCCTAATTCTTCTAGCTTTTTAATGAAGGAAGCACTCGTATGTGGTGGTTTAACATCAAAAATCAAGATATTGGTATGCACAGGTCGGATATTTTCAACCATCGGCAATTCGGCTACTTTTTGGGCAATTAGCTTGGCGCGATCATGATCAATTTTCAAACGATCAATATTATGATCTAAAGCATAAATACATGCAGCGGCTAAATATCCTGCCTGTCTCATTCCGCCTCCCATCGCTTTTCTACAACGACGAGCCTGTTTTATAAAATCTTTATTTCCCAATAATACCGATCCTACAGGTGCGCCGAGTCCTTTGGATAAACAAACCGAAATAGAATCAAATAAGCGACCCATAGACTGCGGTTTATCTCCAGATTCAATTAAGGCATTAAATATTCGGGCACCATCTAGATGCAATTTTAATCCTTCTTCCTTACACAAAGCTGTAATCGGCTCAATTTCTTCTGCGGTATAATAACAACCTCCTCCTTTATTACAGGTATTCTCCAAAACCACTAATTTCGATTTTGGCACCCAATCGTAATCTGGATTTATCGCCATTTTGACTTGTTCTGCTGTAATTTTGCCATTCGTTCCATGAATTAATTTAACTCCAGCACCTGAATTTGCCGCATATCCACCCGTTTCTGATTGATACACATGCGAATTTATATCACAAATCAATTCCTCTAATAATCCTATATGTACTCGAATCGCAATTTGATTGGTCATCGTTCCTGAAGGACAATAAACGGCAGCCTCCATTCCAAACATATCCATCAATTTAGCTTCTAGGGCATTGATAGTAGGGTCTTGTCCAAATACATCATCCCCTACTTCGGCTTCCATCATCGCTTTGAGCATCGATTTACATGGTTGGGTTACCGTATCACTAATTAAATTTATCATTGAGATATTCTGTTTTTATTAAACAACTTCAAAAGAAATTATATCAAATATATGGATTCCTTTGGGGCTTACCCCTGCGGGGTCGGTCCTTTCCAGACTTCGCATTCGCTTCGGTGCTGCGCACTTCGCTATCGCTCTTCTTCCAAGCACCTAAGCCAAGTCAGTTGCTTGGACAAGGGATAGTAAAGGAGGCATGTAATGCCTGTGCAAAGCACCACCGCCTTGGATAGCCCGACCCTAAAAAACTTGTTTTTTTAGGGATGGCCCCAAATCAAATGAGCCACCAAATTTAGCGTATAAAATTAAGGAAATAAAAAAAAGAAGGTCAATTCTAGTTCCGTATTCCTTGAAAAAACAAGTATTCTCAATATTCCATGTCACTTTTTTTAATTTTTCTGAAAGATAGATAAATCGAATATACTCAAATTGCTATTGTAATCAGACAAAAGGTTACGATACTACAAATTTAAAAAGGCAAATTTTTATGAATAATTATATCGACTTACCAGTTTATCAAAAAGGCGAAGAGCTGGTGGAACTAACTCAGGCCATTGTTGCTAGTTTTGAAGAAGACAAGGATCAATTTGATATCGGTCAAATGATGTTAGAAAATGTATTTTTGATTACTGCGAAGATAGCCAATGCCGAAGGCGGCGACTTTTATTCGCATCGAATGGAAAATGCCATGTTGATTAAAATTGCTTGCAAAGAATTATTGGCGCAAGCATCGCTCTCCCGGAAGTTAGAGTTAACAGACAAAGGCTATTTATTTTTACTACAAAACGAAATCGAAAACTTTCGTATGGTTTTCTTGGATTGGGTTCATAATTTTGATGAATCTAATGATGTAATTGATGATTGGAATTTTTTATACAAATGAGAAGTTCTTTAAAAAATATCTTACGATCTACAGGCAAATCATTGGAAGCCAAATATTTCAGCTTTTTTTCGTCCCGTAGCTATGGCTACGAAACTCAAAAGAGCTTTATCTTGACTACCAAGCATTTACCTTCGATTAGTAACATATTTTTAAAACAACTTCATAATTAAAGAAGCAACCATTTTCCGATTTCGGAATAGATTATTGTAGTATAATAATTTAAAACGGTGAATACTTAGGTATTCACCGTTTTCTTTTGCGCCTAATGTAAAGACCGCAAAAATAACTTTACATTTTAATAACATAAACCTGACCTTTACTATACACTAAAACACAATGAATTAACGATTCTTTAAAGGCAACTTGTACCATAATTAACAAATAAAGATTTCTTTTGCATTAGAAATAATTTAAACTAAAATTTAAACCATTTAGCAAAATGAAGGACTTTATGTCATTGATTAAAATTACAGTTTTTGGACTATCTCTTTTAATGTTCGCCCTATCTTGCAAAAAGGCAGGAGAAGAAATTACCGTTTCTGGTGTAGTAACTGATTTTATTACTGGAGATCCATTATCTGGCGTCTCCGTTGCTTCTTCCGATGGAGCAACCACCACCACAGGAACCAACGGAGAATATAGCATTGCTACTTTAACAGAAGAAACGATTACTTTTACCTATACTGATTATAGCACTAAAGTAGAACTTGTAAGTGTAGATGTAATCAACGTAGAATTAGAATTTACTTCTGATAAGAAAGCAAGCATTTTTGCATCTTATTTTGCCAATGTCGGAAATAGTAGTGAAGACCCTATTTTTGCAGCAAACTCTATTAGACCAACAGCACCAGCAATGGCAGCTGCGCCACCATTTGCAGGCTTTGAAGCAGCCTTTTATAAGGGCGCCATTGATCCTGTAGGCACTCCTTGGTATACGGATTGGTCTTTTTATGATAATCTAATCAATCAAAATACGACTTCAGATGCATTCACTACAGGAACTATAGTCAATGTAAATGACGCCAGTATGACTGCGGCTGGAATGAACATCAACTGGACCAATAACAATACCTACGTACTTGATGGTTTTGTTTTTGTAAATGATGGCGTAACGCTAAACATTGAAGCAGGTACCATTATTCAAGGAAAACCTGGGGAAGGATCGGATGCAAGCGCATTAGTAGTAGCTAGAGGTGGAAAAATTGAAGCGGTAGGCTCTGCTAGTCAACCTATTATCTTTACATATGAAGGTGACAATGGTGGATCATCTGCCTCTTTACGAGGACAATGGGGTGGATTAATAATCTTAGGAAAAGCATCCTTAAACTCTTCTCCAGGAGAAAGTGCCATTGAAGGATTACCGACTTCTGAAACTCGTGGCCTTTATGGTGGAACCAATGATGCAGACAATTCGGGTATATTAAAATATGTTTCTATCCGTCATGGAGGAACCAACATTGGAGCTGACAATGAAATCAATGGGTTAACCTTAGGCGGTGTAGGATCTGGAACCACCATTGAATACGTAGAAATCATTGGTAATCAAGATGATGGTATCGAATGGTTTGGAGGTACGGTTTCAGCAAAATATTTAATTGCCGCCTATTGTGCCGATGATGCCTTAGATTATGATGAAGGATACCGTGGAGGCAATCAATTCGTGATTGTTCACCAAGACCCTAATGATGCAGACCGAGGAGGTGAGCATGATGGAGGAACTGACCCAGAAACAGGTATTCCATTTGCTACTCCAGTTTTTGTCAATGTTACTTCCATTGGCGTACCGGGAAGTCGAGCGATCACCTTTAGAGATAATGCAGGAGGAGAATATCATAACAGTATTTTCACTGGATATAGTAAAGGGATAGATATTGAAGATTTGAGAGGAAGTCAACAAGATTCTTATAAACAATGGGTAGATGGAAATTTGAAATTAACAAATAATGTATTTCATAATATCATCGATGGTACCACTGGTGAAGATTTATTTATAATCAAGAATTAATAAAATTCAATTGATCATATATTGATTAAAAGCCCGAATGTACTTAACATTCGGGCTTTTTTGTTAACTGAAATTTAACACATATTATACGATGAATTAATTCAACAAGAGCATATTTGCAGCAAATAACAAAACAATTAAAGACCAATGAAAAAGTTGAATTTTTTCTTTCTTATTTTAAGTTTATTTCCATTGACTATTTTTGCTCAAATGGGAATTATTTCTGGAAAAGTCATTGAATCAGAAACTGGCTTTGAAGCTATTGGAGCAGAGGTCGTTATTCAAGGGACCACTACTGGTATGGCTACGGATTTAGATGGTAAATACCGTATAGACAACTTAGAGCCAGGCACTTATAACATTGAGTGTAGTTATGTAGGGTTTGAAACCCAAGTAATCAATGAAGTAATCGTTAAAGCTGGGGAAAATACTACTCTTGATATTTCTATTGGTGCTTCTGCAATTGATTTAGATTTAAATATTGAGGTTACCGCCAAAACATTTAAAAACACAGAAGCTTCTTTAATCACTATTCAAAGAAAATCACCTGTAGTTTTAGATGGAATTGCAGCTTCCCAAATTTCTAAAAGTGGGGATTCTGATGTAGCTTCCGCAGTAAAGCGGGTTACGGGTGTTACCGTTGAAGGCGGAAAGTATGTATATGTTCGTGGCTTAGGAGATCGTTATAGTAAAACAACATTGAATGGCTCAGAAATACCAGGTTTAGATCCAAACAAAAATACCGTTCAGATGGATTTATTTCCTTCGAGCTTAATTGATAATATTTTGGTCTACAAAACTTTTGCTCCTAACCTTCCAGGAGATTTTACTGGTGGTTATGTAGATATTGCTACGAAAGATTTCCCTGAAGAATTCACATTAAACCTAAATGCTTCTTTAAGTTATAATACCGAAGCTACCTTTAATAAAGATTTCCTTTCTTATGAAGGTGGAAAATTAGATTTTCTAGGATTTGATGATGGTACACGAGCCATGCCTGAGTCTGTAGCTAATACGTTAGATGACATCCCCTTCTATGCTCAAGCTTCTTCTGATCCTGCATTAGCCAACAAGTTAACTTCTTTAACTAATGCATTTCCTAATAATTGGTCAATGCAAAATCAATCTAACTTTTTAAATCAGAGTTATGGTTTTTCTATTGGTAACCAAGTAAAGTTGGGTAAAATGCCTTTAGGTTTTATTGCTGCACTTACTTATCAAAATAAATTTAGTGGCTATGATGAAGGTCAATTTGGAATTTATGAATTGACTGGAAACTATGACCAAGTATCTGATTTAACCACACAGTTAGAATTAGAAGATCAACAAGGACAAGAAGAAACCTTATGGGGCGCGATGTTTAACACGAGTCTAAAAATTACTCCAAATAATAAAATTGGACTTTCATTGATGCGTAATCAAAGTGCCATTTCTACGGCTAGAAACTTAGTGGGTAGAAAGCAACGAGATGAGCCAGATGATCTTTTCCAAACTCGATCTTGGCGTTTCCTTGAGCGTGGTTTGACTACTGCTCAGTTGAAAGGAAAGCATGTTTTGACCAATTTAAATAATTTTGAGATTGATTGGAAAAGCGCTTATTCTATCTCTACACAAGATGATCCAGATTTACGATACTTTACCAATCGGTATAATGCCGATGCAGATCGTTATTTCATCAAACCTTCTAGTGATCGAAGACCTACTCGATTTTATAGAGACATGAAACAATCAAATATTGACAATAAATTAAATCTTTCTTTACCTTTCAAACAATGGTCTAATTTGTCAGCTAAAGCACAAATGGGAGGATCTATGGTTTATAAAGATCGAACCTTTAATGAATCAAGATTTAGTTTCAATAATCAAAATAATAGATTTGATGGGGATGTGAGTACTTACTTCAATGAAGAAAATCTATTGTCTTATGACGCAGAGAATGCACAATTTGCCAATAATGGAACAGGCGCATATGTAGTAGACAATTATGAACCAGCCAATAACTATGAAGCGAGTCAATTAGTAGGTGCAGCTTATGCGATGGTTGATTTACCTATTACTAAAAAAATACGATTAATTACTGGGGCGAGAATGGAAAAGACTAGTTTAAAGTTCTTGACTTATTCAGATTTAGTAAGAGAATCTTATCCTCAATTAGATGGTAATACTAAGATCTTAGACAATTTAGACGTATTGCCTTCTATGAGTTTAAATTTCGAGTTTACAGAAAAGGTAAAACTTCGATCTGCATACTCTAGAACACTTGCACGACCTACGTTTAGAGAAGTTGCCCCATTTGCTTCTTTTGATGTAGAGGGCGGTTTCTTATTCGTTGGTAATCCTGATTTAGAGCGGACGATTGTAGACAATAGTGATCTTCGATTTGAGTTCTACCCTTCTTCTGGAGAAATGATTTCAATTAGTTCTTTTTACAAAAGATTTAATAATCACATAGAGCGAACGTTTAATCCAGAAGCACCAAACGGAGAGTTAACCTTGCGAAATGTAGATAAAGCATTTTTATTGGGAGGAGAAGTTGAATTTCGTAAAAAATTAGATTTTGTTCAAGCATTAAAACACTTTAGTTTAGCTTTAAATTTCTCTTACATTTATTCTCGAGCGGATATTGATCAACAAGAGTTAATTCAAATTCGGGCAACCAATCCAACAGCAAAACCATACCGTACCATGTTTGGACAATCTCCTTATGTTGGGAATGCTTTATTATCTTATCGAAATGAAAAAGGTACACAAGCCAACTTAGCTTTTAATATTATTGGAAAAAGAATTTCAGTAATAACCATTGGAGGAACACCTAATATTTATGAAATGCCAAGACCAAGTTTGAATTTCAACATCAGTCAAAAACTAGGTGAAAGATTCATGCTTAAATTTGGAGCAAGCAATTTGCTTAACTCAAAAAATAGAGAAGTAATTACTTTTAAAGATACAGAATATCCAATTTCAACATACAATACTGGAATGAACTTTTCTGTAGGTGTAGGATATTCTATAAAATAAATAAGTCAATTTATACCGCATAGAAAATCCTGAATTACCTTTGGTGATTCAGGATTTTTGTAATGAGATAATTTATAAGTATCTTATGATATGATACGAATTTTAGTTTTATGTACAGGGAATTCCTGCCGTAGTCAGATGGCAGAAGGCTATTTAAGACATTTTGGAAAAGATCGTGTACAAGTTAAGAGTGCTGGTCTTGAAGCCCATGGGCTTAATCCTTATATGCTTCAAGTAATGAAACAAGATGGCATTGAGATGCATAGTGGTAGTTCTAATACAATGGAAGAATATAAACATTTAGATTTTGATATCATCTTAACCGTTTGTGATCATGCAAAATCTAATTGTCCGTATTGGCAAGGAAGTGGCAGTCATTTGCATCAGAGTTTCAAAGATCCTGCTAATGCTGAGGGTAGCGAAGAGGAGAAAGTAATGGTATATACTAAGGTAAGAGATCAAATTAAAATTTATTGCCAACAATTAATAAACACGATTTAAAACCCAACAAGCTTACATGTCTTTATCCTTTTTAGGCATATTAAAAATTCTAGGTTCTTTGGCTCTTTTCATTTATGGGATGAAAATAATGAGTGAAGGGATTCAGAAAGTAGCTGGTTCTTCTATGCGTTCATTTTTTAGAACAATGACGAAGACCCCCTACTTAGGGGTATTGACAGGTTTTTTAGTTACTGCGCTTATTCAATCTTCTTCAGCAACTACCGTAATGACTGTAAGTTTGGTTAATGCAGGCATGCTTTCCCTTTTAGAAGCAACAGGAGTGATCATGGGTGCCAATATTGGTACCACAATTACAGGTTGGCTACTCGCTACATTAGGCTTTAGTTTTAAGATTTTCACCTTTTGTTTACCTATGATCGCCATAGCAGTACCTATGATTTTATGGAAAAAAGGTAAAATCCATTTTTGGGGCGAGGTGATCATTGGTTTTGCACTTCTCTTTTTAGGTTTAGGTGAACTAAAAGAGTCTTTTCCAGACATTACTACCAGTGAACCCATAATCAACTTTTTGAAGCCCTTTGTGGTGCCTAGCCTTTTAAATAACATCTTTTTTGCTCTAGTGGGTTTATTGATCACCATTGTCTTACAATCTTCTAGTGTCACCATGCTTTTGACCTTAGTCATGGGAAGTCAAGGATGGTTTCCATTTGAGTTGGGTTGTGCGATGGTTTTAGGATCTAATTTAGGAACAACCATTACGGCAGAGTTTGCTGCTTTGGTGGGTAATATTCATGCAAAGCGAACAGCGCGTATACATACTTTCTTTAATTTATTTGGTTTTATTTGGATGATTCTGCTTATTGGACCTATTGCCCAAGGTATAGGTTTATTAATGGTTTCCTTAGGTTTTAATAATCCAATAACGAATCCTAGTAGTATTCCTATAGGTATTGCTGCATTTCACAGTATTTTCAATATATTAAACACTCTAGCACTTCTTGTCTTTATTAAATATCTTGCTTTAGCAGCTACGAAATCTATACCGATCAAAGAAGCTGAAGAAAACCTTCGGTTTAGTATGGTAGATTTAAATTTAAAAACCCCCGAACTTTCTATTATAGAATTAGAAAAAGAAATTGGACGATTTACCGAGGTTACGAGTAGAATGTCAGGTTTCATTCAGGATTTATTATTTTCCACTTCGAATGAAGAAGAAGAAACCAAAGCCCTTCAATCAAGGGTAAAAAAGTACAAAAAAATTATATCCCGATTTGAAAAAGAGATGGCGCATCATATTGCACGTTTTTCTCAAGCAGAATTGACAGAAAGAGCATCGGTACGACTTACCACGATTTCTAACATCGGCATGGGTATGGAACGTATTGGAGTGATCTTTCATCAAATGTCTAAAACCATACAATTTAAACATCGAGAACGCATTTGGTTTAATCCCGAACAAAGAGAAAATCTAAAGCAAATTTTCAACCTATTAGATGATGGTTTTTTATTGGTAAAACAAAATTTAAAAAATAAAGGCCAAGGGAATGATCTTAAGGAAAAGATGCTAAATTTAGAAAAGCGTATTGCAGAGAGAGCTTTTAGTTTAAATACGAAAGAATTTGACAAAATAGATCAAGAGGATTATAATATACAAAATATATTAGTCTATAATATGCTTTCAGATGGTTGTGAAAAAATTGCTAATAGTTTGGTAAAAATTACGGTATCCATTGAGCGAATGAAATAATAGGAATATCAATGCTTACTGACTAAACTTATTAAACCAAAGCCTTTTCTGTATAAATCTGGTCATCCACTTTCAAGGAATAATAAAAACAAGTGCCCATAATCAATAATTCTCCAATCGGTAGATGAAAAGGTAGCCAACTTATCATATTGCAATTTAGCAACAAGCCCGCACTTATCAAATAAAGGTAGGCTGGTGCTTTATTTTTCAATAAAACATACATTATGGCAATCGGGAAAAACCATTGGACTGCATTATAATTAAATCGCTTTGCAGGTATAAATAATTCGGTCATCATAACCATTGTTGTCACATTCAAAAATAAGGCAGAAAGACTTAATCCTTTTCGCTTAATCCACATAATTATTAGGTATAACAGCATGATAACTGTCAAAGCAATTTTCAGTTGATTTGGATAAATTTTTATTTTAAATAATGTGTAAACATTTTCTTGTATTGAAATATTTTCTACATCAAAAAGTTTGATACTATTCATTTTCTCTATCGGCATTCCCTCTATCACTTTAGGAAATTCAGGAGTCATATCTTCGGTTAGTTCCATCTCATAGATATCTCGTACACTCCATTCACTAATGGATTGATTAAATTCCGCCCAACTGTTTAATCCATTGGGTACTTGAGTAGTCATAAGGATTGCGGTAGCCAACCCTACAATTGACCATAAAAAAGGTTTATATTCCAATTTTAATAAGAATGGAATCCAAAATAAAATAAAGATTGGACGTAAAGCAATTCCCATTCCTAATATAAGACTTCCTACAGCCAACTTCCAAGGTGTTTTAGAAGTAAAGCCCATAAAACATAAAAAGGGAATGAGCATGAAGATTAAATAAACCTGTCCGCGTTCAATCAAAAAATGCCAACTATGGGTAAATAGAAAAAATAGAAATAAAATTGGCAAGCCTATTAGCAAAGGCGAATCTAATTTATCTTTAAAAAACCGACGCCAGATCAAAACAAAAAACAGGATCAACATCATGTAGTTGAGTGCTGTCCAAAATATTCGTAGAAAACTATAATCAAGTGTTGAGAAAGGATACAAAAGAACCGCTAAAAATGGCGTACCCGAATTTCGATTAGGTACTCTAATAAAGCATTCCGAAGGATCAATAATTCGTTCGGATTCACCTGGAGACCACTTATGTGAATACAAAGGATAATCAAAATCTAGATATCGAGCATAGACAATCCTTGTACGCAAATCTACGCCACCCCATTTGAAGGAGGCAAAAATATCATAACCTAAATTGATCATGAATAAGAAAAAGAATAGAGCAAAAAAATTCTTTTTACTTATACCTAATATTTCCTTTGTCCTAAAATTAGGATACATCTTTTTTCAATTATGAGGTTGTTTAATTAGATCTTCAAGGTACTCATTTTAATGCATTTCTATTATGCTAATCCCATGAATTATCTGAGTTCATCAATTAGGAGATTTGTATTTATAAGTACTGAATGATAGAAAATTATCTTAATTCAGGATGAATAAAAAAACTGAGTACTAAATTGAATTAGTACTCAGTCTATTAATATCGATTTAATATCTTAAGTTGGGAAAAATTAATTACTTCCAGGACTTCCCCCTTTTAATTTCTCTTGCTCTTTTTTGAGTAATTCTAATTCTTTCTTTGCTTTTTCAAGGTCTTTTCTGACTTGCTCTAACTTTAATTCATCATCAGCTACTGCATCAGCAATTTGATCTTTCAAAGATTTAATTTCTTTAACTGATTCCTCTCTCTTCAATTTAATTTCTTCTGCTATTCGCTGTTTTTCTAGACCCGCTTCTTCTCTTGTTTTACGAAGATCATCAGCTATCTCAGCTTTTGCTGATTGAGCTTCTTCTAAAGACTTTTTACGTGTAGCTTCTGCATCTTCTGCATATTGTAATTTTTTAGCTGCGGATTCATCTCTTGCCAACTTTGTTTCCTCAGCTGCTTTATCTCTTGCTGCTTTTACTTCCTCCGCTGATTTGGCTTGGGCAGCTTGAATTTCTTCTGCGGTTTTGGTTCTAGCTAATTGAACTTCCTCAGCGAACTTAGCCTTTTTAGCATCAGATTCTATTTTGATGGTTTGCACTTGTGCAGCAGCCTTTTCTCTAGCAGCTGCCACTTCATTAGCTGATTTTTCACGAGCAGCCGCAATTTCATTAACGGCTTTTTCTTTTGCAGCAGCTACTTCTTCTGCTCCTTTTTCTCTGGCCTGTAATACATCAAGTGCCACTTTTTCTCTTTCTGCTGCAGCTGCTTCTTTGGCAGCCTTCACTTGATTAGCTTCTTCCTCTTTTACCTTAGCAATTTCGGCAGCGGCTTCTTGTCTAGTTTGCGCAATGCTTTCTGCGGCAAGTTGTTTTTCATTTGCTGCGCTTTCTTTAGAATCTCTAATTTCATTAGCCAATTTCTCCTTCAATTTAGAGATTTCCTGTGCTGCATTATTTTTTGATTCGGCCACAAGCATCGCTGATTCTTCTTTTGCTTTAGCTGCATTTTCTTTGGTAACTGCTACTTCGTTTGCTGCATTTTCTCTTGTTTTACGAATTTCCTCCGCCGCTTTTTCTTTAGACATTACGACTTCTTGTGCAGAAGCTTCTTTCATCTCACTTTCTTTAGCTTTAGCCTCTGCTATTTTTTTAGCTACTTCTTCTTGAATTGCTTTCTTCCTTTCTGCGGCTGTTTGTTGAGCCGTTTGAACTTCTGTTGCATAAGTTTCTTTCGCTTCTTTTGCAGTAGAATTTGCCTCTACTACTTTAGCAGAAGCCTCTTCTTTCGCTTTTTGAATTTCCTCAGCAGCACGTTGTTTAGCCGCTGCTACCTCTTGAGCAGAAGTTTGTTTAATTTCTGATTCTTTTGCTTTAAAGTTCTGAATCTTATCTGTAGTTTCACTTTGTATTCGCTCGATTTCGGCAAGTGCCTTTTCTCTTGCTAATTTTACTTCTTCAGCAATTTTTGATTTTTCAGCAGAAGCCGTTTCTCTTGTCGACTTTATTTCAGTAGCTGCTTCTGACTTAATTTTTTGAACCGTTTCGGCTGCTGTTTCTCTTGTCGATGCTACTTCAGTAGCTGCTGCTTCTTTGGTTTCTTTCACTTCATTCGCAGAAGCCTCTTTCGTTTCTTTTACTTCTTTGGCTGCTGCTTCTTTGGTTGCTACCACTTCGTTAGCTGCTGCTTCTTTGGTAGAAACTACTTCTTGTGCAGCATTTTGTTTTTCTTGCTCAACTTGCATTCTAAACGCTTGAATTTCATCTGCTGCTTTCTTTTTAGCTTCATTTACACTAACGGCAAGATCTTCTTTTTCCTTTGTTGCTTTTTCTCTAGCTGCGGCTACTTCTTCTGCATGCTTTTCTTGGATTAACGCTTTCTCTTCTGCTGATCGCCGTTTCGCTTCAGCCACTTCCATAGC
>JAHDCJ010000093.1:15782-22526 GCA_020629935.1 Saprospiraceae bacterium
GCTTGAACTTCTTGAGCAGCCGACTCTCTAGACTTAGCAACTTGTTCTGCGGATTCAAGTCGTATTTCAGAAATCTTCTTATTGGCATTTTGTTTGGCTTCAACTACTTTTAAATTTTCCTGTTCTATTGCCGAAGAACTTTTAACCCTAGAATCTTGTACTGCTTGAGCAGCAGCCTCTGCTGCTTTTTGTATCTCTAAATCTGCATTTTTTCTTGCCGCCAAAACTTCATCGGCATATTGAGCTTTAGCTTTTTCAGAATTTTCTCTAGCAAGCACTACTTGTTCACCTAACTTTTCCTTAGTTACTTTAAATTTTTCTTGTTCTTTAAGAATAAGTTCTTGTAACCTTTTCTTTTCATTGGCCAATTGTTCTCTAAGACTTAAAATTTCTTGATCTTTTCCAATCGCAGCAGTGGCATTAGTTCCACTACCACCTGGTTTTGTACTGGAACCACCGGCAGCTCCAGGCGGTTTTCGACCAGGACCAAAGTTGGTATTAGCTAAAGTAGGTCCAGAAACTTTACTATCTTTTATTTTTGAATAAAAACATGCAGCCTGTTGATTAAATTCTGCGGATCTATTGGCAGGAAGCGTAAATTTACGCATTTCATTCGTTGAATTACTTCTAATGTAGAAGGTAGTAATCGTAGAACTAGCAAACCACCGAATAGCGGCTAAATCAAGTTGGAGCGAATTCTTGTACACTGGTCTACCCGCTTCTGAATTAAAATCTCCCATTCCAACAAATGCGTATACTTTACGCGTACTCGCGGCATCAGCAAAAATAATTTCATCTCCTTCCTCTAAGGATACTCCTCCTTTAGATGTAAAAGTAGCAGTGACTCCTTTTTCTCCATTATTTAGCACAATACCATAGCTATAATTTCCACGTACAATAAGATACTGCCATTTTGTTTTTACGGCCACCAATGAACCTAAGACTTTGCTATATTCAAAGAATTTTCCACAATCTTGTGCCTTTAATGGGCTATTTAATGCAGAAAGTATAAAAATGACAAAGCTTATATTGAAAAGAGTTTTCATACACTATAATTTAGTTGAACACATATTTATACAAGTTAATTAAAAAAGGGCGGCTAACAAAGGAATTTTGTCATATATAAGTTAGAATATCTCATAATAGCTACATCTTTTATTAAAAAAAACGAAAAAATAGAATTGATATTTTAAATTCATGCTATTTTCATCGTTTTCGCTTACTTAAGTGTGACATTCTCAAAGGTAAATATATGCGAAAAAGATCCATTTACAAATGATTTTTTAGCGTTTATCGGCGATTTTCCACTAGGTTTTGAATAGTTGAAAGTCTATGAATTGTGACTTCTTTTTTCTGCAAGTAGGTATAAAACAGCCATACGAATGGCCACCCCATTTTCTACTTGTTGTAGGATAATTGACTGTTTAGAATCTGCCACATCAGAAGTCAATTCTACTCCTCGATTTATGGGCCCAGGATGCATGATATAGATCGGTTTATCCACTCGATCCAATAGTTTTTTATTAATTCCAAATGACCGAGAATATTCTCTTAATGAAGGGAAATACTTTATATCTTGTCTTTCGAGTTGAATTCTTAACACATTGGCTACATCGCACCAAGCTAATGCTTTGTTGACATCATATTCAACCTCTGCTCCAATTCGATGAATATACTTGGGAATAAGTGTAGGTGGACCACAAACTTTGACTTTTGCACCAAGTTTATTGAGGCAAAAAATATTACTAAGTGCAACTCGGCTATGAAGAATATCGCCAAAAATCACAATTTTTTTCCCACGTAAATCCCCTAATTTCTCTCTCATTGAATAGGCATCAAGCAGCGCTTGGGTTGGATGCTCATGCGTACCATCTCCTGCATTAATAATATTTGCATCGATGTGTTTGGACAAGAAAATGTGGGCACCTGGTGCTGGATGCCGCATAACTACAAGGTCCACCTTCATGGCAAGGATGTTATTTACCGTATCCAACAAAGTCTCCCCTTTCTTCACCGAAGAAGAAGAAGCGGAGAAATTGACCACATCAGCAGATAGTCTTTTTTCTGCGAGTTCAAAAGAAATACGCGTCCGAGTAGAATTTTCGAAAAAGAGATTTGCAATTGTTACATCTCGAAGAGAAGGCACTTTTTTAATCGGGCGATTGAGTACTTCCTTAAATTTATCTGCTGTTTCAAAAATGAGTTGAATATCTTCTGGTTTCAAAAATTTAATGCCAATCAAATGGCGCGTGCTCAATTGCGACATGTTATTTGAGATTTTCAGGTTCTTTTTTAGGGAAAAGTAATATTTGATCTTTTTTACTGTTAAGGCCTTCCCAATCTACCCTTACATAAGCTTCATTTAAAGCATCTACGGTAATTCCAATATAATCTGCTTGAATAGGCAAATGACGATTAAATCGTCGATCAACTAAAGCAACTAATTGTACTGTTTTGGGTCTTCCATAGTCTTGTAAAGCATCTAAAGCTGCACGTATCGTTCTTCCAGAATAGAGCACATCATCAATCAGTACTACTTTTTTTCCTTCTATGGAAAAATCCATTTCCGTTTTACTTGCGATAAGTGGCGTTGATCTTCTTCTAAAATCATCTCGGTAGAAAGTAACATCCAGTTTACCAAACTCTATATTAGGTATTCCAACAATATCCTGAAGGTTGGCATGTAATCGCTCTGCAAAACGAGCTCCACGATCTTGCACCCCTATAAGACAGGTATTTTCAAAAGACTGGTATTCTTCAATTAGTTGATGACACAAGCGATCAAGCGTTAGCTTAAATTGAAGTCCTTGTAATATGGTTCTTGCTTTTTTTTCCATGGGTATTAGCTAGATGTAAAGTTAGCTAAAATTTATTTTTTTTACATACGCTCTGGCATATCTATTCCTAATATTTTCATTCCTCGTTCAATAATTTCTCCTGTAAATTTATTTAATGCAAATCTAAAAGCCAAAGCTTCTTGGTTAGGCGCTTTTAATATTTTAACATCATAATAAAATTTATTGTAGGTTTTAGCTAGATCATACATGTAAGTGGCCATTTCTGCTGGATCATATTTCGCTGCGGCATTTTGGATAACCATTGGAAATTTATTGAGCATACTTAACAAAGCCAATTCCTTAGGATCTAAACCTTCATAATTTTCAAAATTCGGAATTTCTTTCATTTTTCGTTCAATTCCTTTCGTTCTTACATAAGCATATTGAATAAATGCTCCAGTTTGTCCATTAAGACTTACTGATTCTTCTGGATTAAAGACCATCGATTTTTGAGGTTGTACACGCAATAAAAAGTATTTAAGCGAACCAATGCCTACCTTCTCCCAAATCGATAATTTGTTTTCCTCAGGTAAACCTTCTATTTCTTGTCGGATCTCTGATTCTACTTTGGCTGCTTTCACTACTTCTTCCATTAGATCATCTGCATCTACTACCGTTCCCTCTCTAGATTTCATTCTTCCAGTAGGAAGATTAACCATTCCATAAGACAAATGGTATAGACCCGCTGCAAAAGGAGCATCTAAGCGTTTTAAGATTTCAAATAGAGCTTTAAAATGATAGTTTTGTTCATCACCAACTACATAAATCATTCGTTTCGTTCCAAAATCTTTATATCGCTCATGAGCAGTACCCAAATCTTGAGTCATATAAACCGAAGTCCCATCACTTCTCAATACTAACTTATGATCTAGTTTAGCATCTTCTAAATCGATCCATACTGATCCATCTTCTTTTTTGTAGAATTTATCATTCTTTAAACCCTCTTCCACTAATTCTTTTCCTAAAAGATAGGTTTCAGATTCATAATAATTTTTATCAAAAGAAATGCCTAATCTTTTATAACTTGCATCAAATCCAGCATAAACCCAACCATTCATTTCTTTCCAAAGATTTCGAATCTCTGGATCATTTTCTTCCCATTTAATCAATAAAGCTCTTGCAGCAGATAAAATTTCAGGCTCTTCTTTATCTTTCCCTTCAGCCACAAGTATTGCTTTTTGTGCTTTTTCTTCATCGCTATAAAGCACATAATATTTCCCAACCAAATGATCTCCTTTTAATCCAGAAGATGCAGGTGTTTCGCCATTGCCAAATCGTTGCCAAGCCACCATACTTTTACAAATATGAATACCTCGATCATTGATAACTTGTACTCTAAATACTTCATGACCAGCAGCCTCTAATAATGCCGCAGTAGACCAACCCAATAAATTATTTCTAATATGTCCTAAGTGCAAAGGTTTATTGGTATTAGGTGAAGAAAACTCCACCATTACTTTTTCTTCTTTGGCTTCTCCAAATCCGTATTGATCATTGGCAAGCATTGATTTAAATTCCGAAATCCAATGAGATTCTGTAAAAGATAAATTTAAAAATCCTTTCACTACATTAAAACTAGAAACAGCATCTACTTCTTTTTGTATATAAGCCCCCAATTGATCACCTAATTCAATTGGACTTTTTCCCACTAATTTCACAAATGGAAATACAACGATTGTCAAATCTCCCTCAAATTCTTTGCGGGTCTCATTATGAATTATTTGATTTTCATTTATCGTTTTATCAAACAAACTTTGAATGCCATTAACTACTGCTCCTTTAATCTGATCTAGTATTTCCATTTCTTTATTTTTTCCCATTCAACGTGAATGGTAAGATTTTAATTCCAATTTTGATGGGCAAAAATAATCCAATTGCTATCAATAACAAAAAAAAGCTGCTCGAATGAGCAGCTTTTTATATTTTATCTAACTAAGGTAACATCACCCGAGAAGGTTTCTGTTCTCCCATCAGGGAATTGAAGTTGGGCAACCCAAACATACACATCCATCGGTTGTTCTGCATTCTTATGTCGACCATCCCAAAAACTTGTCGGATCATCATGCATCTTTTGTCCCCATCGGTTATACACTTGGAAGGATAGAATTTCTATTCCTCCTTCGATTTCTACTCCAAACAAATCATTTAATCCATCATTATTTGGTGAAAATGCATTAGGTGCTCCCCATTCGCTAATATCTAAGACATTGATAACGATTTGAGCGAAAGCTTCACAATTTCCAATAGAAGCTTCGACCACATAAGTGAAAGAACCAATTTCATCTGCAACTAAAGTGAAACTTGGTCCTGTATATGTAGAACCATCTGTCCCCGTCCATTCATAATTGACACCAGCAATTTCATTTTGAACTTGAACCAAAATAGTATCTTGAAAATTGATAGTAATTTCTGGCGCATTTTCTACCAAAACAGAAACATTAGAAGCCACATTGACTTCTACCTGATCTACACTTGTACATCCATAATTATCTGTGGTAGTAACAGAATAAATCCCAGAATTACCTATAGTTAACATTTGTGTATTCGCACCGTTTGACCATGCATAAGAATTAAAACCAACTCCTGCATCTACAGTAATCGTTTCTCCTGCACATAAAAAGAATGGTCCATCAGGATTAATATCTACTTGAGTGGGTAATACTTCATCAATAGTAATCATTTCATTTGAAGTACATCCATTCGCATCTCGAACGATCAAGTCATAATCTCCAGACATTAAATTAGTAAAGTTGGTTACAGAAGAATAGGTTATTCCTCCATCAATACTTAATTCTAAAGGAGCTGTTCCGCCACTAATTACCACATCCATAGTTCCATTATCTTGACCACAAGAAGTTTCTGTTACGGTAACTCCATCAATCAATGGTATAGTAGGTGCCACAATGGTAATAGAAGAAGTAACAAAACAACCTAGACCATCTTCTACCGTAACATTATAAGTACCTCCACTCAGTCCTGTAGCAGTCGCACTATTTCCTGTGTTCGCAGTCGCATCCCATATATAAGTATAGTTTCCATCTCCACCATTTGCACTAAGCGTAATCACACCATTATCATTGGAACAACCTGGATTGGTAACTACATTACTCACCGAAGGCGCGTTCGGTGCAGTTAAGCTGATATTTTCTACTACAAAACATCCATTTCCATCAGTAATCGTAACCGTATAGGAACCTGAGCCCAAATTATTGGCCGTATCTGTATTTCCTGTGTTGGCATTTGAGCTCCAAGAATAAGTGTAAGATCCATCTCCTCCACTTGCATTGGCAACCACTGAACCATTCGCAACATCGCAATCAGGATTTGTTCCATTAAGTACAGCAGTTGGAGAATTGGGTACGGTTAAGGTAGTGGTTTCCACTACGGTACATCCATTCCCATCGGTAATGGTAACAGAATATGTCCCTGACCCTAAATTATTGGCAGTAGCAATGTCGCCAGTATTCGCATTGCTACTCCAAGTATAGGTATACGACCCATCTCCACCACTTGCATTGGCTACTACAGAGCCATTCGCTATATCACAATCTGGATTCGTTTCATTAAGCACTACGGAAGGGGAATTCGGTAAGGTTAATGTTGCAGTAGCCATATTGGTACAACCTGCATTATCGGTGATGGTTACCATATATGTCCCTGCTCCTAAACCATTCGCTGTGGCACTATTTCCTGTATTTGCATTTGCACTCCATGTATAGGTATAACCCGCAGTTCCTCCTGAAACAGTAAGCACAATCGAACCATTAGCTTGATCACAATCTGGATCTGTCGTTGCTACATTATCGACATTTGGCCCATTAGAGGAATTTACTGTTACCGATTGCGTATCTGTACAATTACCTTCTGTTACCGTTACGGAATAATTTCCTGCATTTAATCCTGTTAT
>JAHDCJ010000094.1:0-15104 GCA_020629935.1 Saprospiraceae bacterium
TCCGCGACAAATTTGAATCAGAAAAATTTATCAATAAGGTAGAAACCGCAAAGACCGAACAATTTTTAAATGAAAATATCAAACCTGCACCCTCATACACTTAAAAGAGTAGGAGGGAAGTGAGTAATACCAAATTAAAGTGATTACTTACTTTATTTGGGGCCGCCCCTAACCGGGTCGGGCTGTCCGCTCTTATGTGCTCCCTACGGTCCGCGCATACCACTCCCATCCCTCGTCCAAAATTAGGTGATAAGTAAAAACTTGGTATTAGTATTTACTAATGCCAAGCTTTTACATTATAAGAGTGCTTATTCTTATTTAACAAAAGACCGTGAAATTACTTTGCCATTGGCTAAGGTTAATGATAATAAATATGCTCCTTGGGGCAAATGCCCAACCTCAAATTTCAATTGATTTTCTCCAACCATTAAATGATGTGTTTGTGGTGAAATCAATGATTGACCATTTATAGCGTATATTTTAGAAATAATTGAAAGTGATTGCTCACTTTTTATAAAAATAGCCAACTGCTCTTTAACTGGATTTGGGAAAATATTGCCTACCGATAAAGAAGCTGCCATTGGATTTTCATTTGCCACTAATGGGTCGGCCATATCTGCTTGGAAAACACCATTGCCGTGTGTAGCAATCCGCAATTTTCGATTGACAGGGGAGTAGCTCAAATCCATTACCATCACCATGTCGGGTAAACCTTCGGAATAGATTTCCCAATTGGTACCTTGGTCTAGGGAATAATAAACCCCAATATCATTACCTACGTATAGGATGTTGGAATTCATTGGATCTATAAAAATAGTATTGGTCGGCACATCAGGTAATCCATTGTCTATGGAAGCCCAAGTTATTCCATTATCTACGGATTGAAAAACATGATCGGTACCAAACCCTGAATAACAAAGATAAATGATGTCTGAATTATTAGGATCGTATTCAATATCCATTGCATATCTATCGGGTAGATTATTGGCATCGATGGGGAAAAAGGTGACTCCTCCATCATAGGTTCTTTTTATGCTAGGGCCACCAACAATATAAATATCTGAAGTAGATAAGATTAAATGGTTCGGATTGTCAGGAGAGACGGCAAGTTTTAAAATAGGATTGTCGAATAAAAAATCGGGATAAGTGGTTTCCCAAGTAGTCCCTCCATCTTCAGATCGAAAGAGAGTTTGACCCCCAAGGTATAAAATGTCAGAATTGGAAGGCGCTAGTCGCAAAGGAGAAGAAAAGTTGAATATTTGTTCTACCTCATCCGCTGGAGTTATAGTGGTGAAATTTTCTCCACGGTCTAAAGATCGATAAATATTCCCTCGTTGACTTGAGCCATACATGATCTGGTCATTGTCTGGGTTTATTTGAGTGCCCATACCATCCCCGCCTAGTACACGTGTCCATTCTCGATGACCTTTATAAATTACCGAATAGTTGTCTTGCATTCCACCCATCGCAAAATTTGGATCTGTGGTTGAATTAGAAAAATCAGCATAGAATTGGCTAGTTTGTAAACCTCCATTTCTTCCTTCAAAACTTTCTCCACCATCATTAGAAATAAATAATCCTCCATCGGTACATAGAAAAACTTTATTAGCGTTTGTCTCATCATAAAAAACGCGGTGTATGTCTGCATGAACATAAGATCCATCTATACCTTCAGGCCCATCTGCTGGAACTTGGCCTTTAATATATTTAGTCCAAAATGATTTCTTGACTAAGGTGCTGCCTCCGTTAATTGATTTGTGTACATCTATCCCAACATTGATTAATGTATTCTCATTCGAAGGACTAACTGCAATATCATGTGCAAACCAACCTTGATGTTGGGCAATATTTTCATCGTTCATCAAATCCCAAGTCAATCCAAAATCGGTAGAAGCTAATAAACCCACGGATCCTTGAACATTGGCCACCGAAGCATACATCTTTTGCGGATCTGAAGGCGCATAATCAATAAGTGCTTTGCCTGCATATCCAGAAGGAAAGTAAAGCGCCTGGTTAAAGCTCGTCCCACTATCTACCGAATAATAAAGCCCACTAATCGAGTTATGTAAATAACTTCCATGCGTCACCAAAATGATACTCGGAATTTCTGGATTAACTACAATATCTACTGCCATAGGTAAATCATGGATGATATCCCAAGAAACTCCTGCATTGGTTGTGCGAAGTAGTCCTTCTGTAGTTGCTGCAAAAACAGTATTGGGGTCAGCAGGATGAAACAATAGTTTTTGAACGCCATACATCCATTCGTATTGTCGATATAAAGTGGGCGTCCATGTTTCGCCTCCATCCTCTGTTTTGAGGATGCCTACGCCATAAGTACCCCTTGTATATTTTGTAGCAACTCCTGGAGCCGATTCATCACTATTATACACTTCACCCGTCCCGATGTACATGATATTGGTATCTAATGGATGAATAAGGATGCTAGATACTCCTAGCACAGGAAAATTAATGGGTACTCTTTTCCAAGCATAATCGCCTTCGCCTTCCGTATAAGATCGCCAAAGGCCTCCGCTAGCAGAGCCAAGCCAAAGATGTTGTTTGTTGAGCGGATTTACCGCAACGTCAAGTGTGCGTCCACCTACATTTGCAGGACCTAAAGCTTCCCATTCAGGAGGGGTAGGACCTTGTCGTAAAGTTTCTTGAATTTTTTTCTCTTTAAAAGCCTTTGCAATTTGATGACTTTGGATACGATCATTGGGATAAGCCCGTTGTTTTGTCCATAAATCTAATGACTGCGCCGCTCCACTTAAATTTTCTTGAACTTGTTTCAGAGAAGGTATAGCGGGCTTGTCTTGAGGCCGGTTTTCAAAATTAGAATCACAGGCAATCAATGAAATACAACTAAGGAATAAAATGAAAAATCGAGTGTTCATAGCTTTGTTTTTATATTTACCATGAAGTAATCTAAACATATCTTACGATCTACAGACAAATTAGTGATTGCTCATTTTCTCAATTTTTTCGTTTCATAGTTATACTAAAAAACGACTTGAGTAACCAAGCATTTGTCTACAATTTATAAGATGAATTTTAAACAACTTCCATAAAATAACCAGAATTACATTAAGGATTATTCCTTGATTAATTCTAGTTTTGTGATAGTGGGTATATATGCTTCCGCTTCTTCAAAATCTCCAGAGCAACAAGGGAATTTCGCAATTTTTAAAGCCCAAAAGATCTTGAATTTTTTATTTAAGTATTTCGGATTGTCATTATAGTCTAATGAATTATCAAAGAGTTTATATTTACCAAAATGGTTTTTCGCATAAGCAAAATCGTAGCCTTCGCCATTTTCTCCTTCAAAATTAATATGGAAGTAATCACCAATGTCATTTCCTCGGTATCGGGCAATTATTGGGTTTTCCCTTTCTTTCCAAATTGTTTTATAATATTCCATGTCGGAAGTAAATTCGTCTTTATAATTTGGAGGATATTTTATAATAAATGATTCAATAGGTAAATCATAAATAGATTTTACTTTACTATTTTTTGGTAAATGCATTACGTCTTTTGAACTATTACACCCAATGGAGAGAAAAAATAATGGAAAAATAATGCATCTAATCATTTTGTATTTTAATTCGTAGGAATGAAAATAGCTTGAATTTTTAAATTTTAAACACCTTCTCAGTAGTGATTTTTTGATTTATTTTTATTCGTATAAAATAAAAACCAGTTGGCCAATTACTTAAGTCTAACTGATACTCCATTTTATTTATACTTTGAACGTACTGTAATTGTTTCCCTGTATTGGAATAAATTGCAATTTCTTGTATAGGTTTTTTTATAGACTGACACCAAATGTAATCTTGCGTCTTATTGGGAAATACTTTGGCTAAGGGGATATTCGGTTGAGGCTCAAAGGTAGATACGGGATTATTACATTCAAAAGGATCAGACCATTTGACTTCGTTGAGTACGGTATTATCGGTAAGTGTACGTAAAAAGGCAATGAGATTGTTGATCTGTGCTACACTAAGTTCTAGATCTTGGGGGACAGGTAATTGTGGTGGGCCAGACCATAAGGTAGAATCAATTAATTCAGGATGTAAATTGGGATGTGCTTTTATGCCATGATCATAAAAAGTAACCACTGCATTTAAAAAGGGAAATCTTCCGTCATGCATATATGGGCCTGTCTTATCAATGTTACGAAGCATAGGCGATCTAAATTTTCCATTGTCCATAGGATTGCCAGTGACTCCACCCAAGCCTGCATCAATGGTGATGGAATCTAGTCCAATATTCATCGGTTCTTCATTGACAAAGGTTTCGTGACTGTGGCAACCTGCATTTTGACAATGGGTAGTAAATAAGGCTTTTCCTCTATTTTCTGCAGTAGAAAAATTAGGAAATTCTTGATCTCTTGGGGTCGTTGCTCGTCCTTGATCATACCTTGAATCAAACGAAATGATAGAGCGGACGAACTGCGCCAATGCTTTAGCAATTCGATCAGGATTGATCTCATTAGTGCCATAAGCTTCTTGAAATAGATTAGGATAATAAGTAGAATTTTCTAGTTTAAGAACCAAATCATTAAGCATCATACCCATTTCTACATTATCTTGTATGGGTTGAAGGACTTGATGCTCGAGGCTAGGAGAGCGTTCGTCCCAAAAAGCTTTTCCATCTTTTATAAATCTAAAATTGACTAAGCTCATGCTATTTCTTGGTGTGAGTCCGCCGTCAAAGCCTATGCTAAAACGAGCGGTATCTGTAAATGCAAATTCTTGTAGATGGCAAGAAGCACATGAAATGGTATTATTGATAGAAAGTTGTTTGTCGTAAAATAAAACTCTTCCCAACGTAGCCCCTTCATTGGTGATCGGATTAGAAGGAGGCATGTTATCATAACTAAAGCCTAAGGTATCATTAAGAATATGATTAGGAATCGTTGGATTTTCATAATCGAATGGAATGATAGGAAGAGTGGGATCGCAAAGATCAGCATTGATTTTCCATTTAATAGAAGCAAATAGGATAAATCCGATGATAAGAATAAAACAAAATAGTGATTTTTTCATGCCGTTTATTGTTTCACTAAATATACGAATTAATAGCAGAATTGATAGACATTAAATGGAAAGATTTGATTTTGGAAAAGATAGAATAAAAGTAGTTCCTTTTCCTTTTCGCGATTTGACCTGTATGGTCCCTTGGTGTTTTTCTACAATTTTTTTGCAAATGGATAAACCAATTCCTGTTCCTTGGTAGTCATTATCATTGTGAAGGCGTTGAAAAATGGTAAATATTTTTTCAATAAATTCTTTAGCGATTCCAATACCATTGTCAGAAATATGAATTTCATGATTCTTTTCTTTTTCAAGAGCTAGTACATGAATTTCAGGTACATTTTCATTAAACTTCATGGCATTGTCAATGAGGTTTTGAAAAAGTTGAGTGAGTAATAACTTATCGCCCATGATGTGGGGTAAATGTCCAATGTTCAGTTTTGCTTTTTTTTCAAAAATAGCCGCTTGTAGATTGCCAAATACTAAGTTTAATATTTCATTGAGATCAATAAGTTCGAAGGAGATTGGTTTAGAACCTACTCTAGAATAAGCAAGTAAATCATTGATTAGGAATTTCATTTTCTTGGCGCCTGTAGTTACGAATTTCATTAACTCTCTTGAATTGTCATCAAATTTATCTTTATTCTTTTTTTCTAATAATTGAATGAAACTAGTAATCGTTCTTAACGGTTCTTGCAAATCATGGGAAGCGATATAGGCAAATTCTTCCAATTCTTGGTTAGATCTTTTAAGCTCAAGGTTGATTTTTTTTAATTCAGAGGTTCTTTCTTCTACTTGTTTTTCAAGGGTTTCGTTGGCATGTTTAATCGCATCTTGATTCTTTTTACTTTCGGTTACATCTCTGATTGAAGCCGTTAAGATAAAGTGTTCGCCATTCCGCATGGTTTCTGTGATATTGATTTCTATGGGAAAAACGACGCCATTTTTTTTGAGTCCTTCTAAGGCAAGCCATCGACCCATAACTGTAGATTCGTTGGTTTTTTTGTATTTGGCAATGCCCATATTATGCCGATCTCGATAAGCAATTGGCATAAGATCAGTCAGTTTTATGTTTTCAAATTCTTCCTTTGTGTATCCCCAAATTTTTAAGATCTCTTTATTAAAAGAAGTGATATTTCCATTTTCATCAATGGTTAAAATACCTTCCCCTACGGTGTCAAAAACAGCCGTCATCAGTTTGGCGTTTTTATTTAAATCTTGGTAGGCTTTTTCTAGATTTTCTTTTGCTTCGGCAAGTTCTTTATTTTTAAGACGGAGTTCATTGCTAATTTGTTCTTCCTTTTCTATTCGATAAATAAGGAGGCTTTCAATTTGGTTTTTATTGAGCAAACTTACCTTTTCTTCATTTAAAAAATGAATAGGTATGGCACTAATTATACCCGCAAATTGATCGAGATTTTTATATTTTTTTGCCAAGGCGGTAAATGAATAGGTAATGATATTGGCTGTTCGGTCAAAGCCTAAACTTTTCTCTAAATCTAGTATGAGTTTACTTAAATTTTTATTGGATGGATTGGCTTTTAGTTTAGGATAAATTTTATCAATATTTGTTCCCCAAATCGGTTCAATTTGTTTACGAATACGATGCCTAAATTTTTGAAGCAATAGCTTAGGATGTTTTGATTCGTCTTCAAAAATAATTTTGAGGCCATCGATTTGTGTAATCTCAGGGAAATCATTTTTTATTTTCTTACGAAATTGAAGATGATCAAAAGAAGGAAGGGGAGAGGTGGTACTTATCACTTTTTCAACCAATAAAAACAAGGCTGGAAGGGATTCTATTTGTTCGTCATATGGTTTATTTTTAAATTCACTAATACTATTTTGTATTAACTTAGATTGGCTAGGGAGGTGCACATTTTGCTCAAGAGAGGCAATAAAAAGATATAGGTGTTTGGTATCTACACCAATATCTTTCTCTAATTTTGATTTCCGCCAAAAGTTGAAAAACTTATTTTTCAAAATAAGTAAGATTATAAAATAAAGCCTCTAAAAAGATCTTTAAGTTTTAAAAGATGATTGTACTAACTTCTATTATGCCTTGGCTTTACTTACATTATAAATACTATAAAATCCAAGTCCAGATAATGCCCAAGTAATGACTAAAGCAACAAACCAAGCAATTTTACCGCCTAAATTACCAAATAAACGACTAAAAATATCGAAGTCGAAATGGTGCATCAATTGCATGTTTAAATGACCTACAGCCATCACTAAAAATCCCCAGGCCATGAGGGTCATCCCTTTTCCAAAGGCTCCACCTTTTAAAGCCGAAGCTGTTTTGAAGGCATAGTAAATACAAATTAATAAAAAAGGAAGTTCTAGTAAACTAAACCATTGATCGATAGACATTCCTGCGGCATCTGTGGAATGGTTATGCCCTTGTAAAAATATGAAGTTTGGTAAATTAGCTTGGAGTAAATGCATGTGCGTAGATTTTGGTTGTTCAATAATAAATTAGGTAGGAATAGATTGGGGCTTGATTCCATTCTAATGTATACGGAGACTTTCACTTCATGTTGCATGAAATGAAAATAAATCAATCACTAAATGTATATAAGCTACTTGTAAACTAGCATATAACATATGCGTTTAGGATTATATGGGAAAATATAAGGTATAAAAAAAGCCATCTCTAAAGAGATAGCTTTAAAAATTTATGGATCATGAAGCCCTATGAACTTCATATTTATTTTGTTTCGTATTTATTTTGAAAACAATTCGATTTCAAAAATTAAGGCTGAATTTGGAGGAATTCCACCTGTTCCTTGTGGTCCATAAGCTAGATCCGAAGGAATCCAAACTTTCCATTTTGAACCTACAGGCATCATTTGCAAGATTTCTTGCCATCCTTGGATCACTCCGTTTACAGGAAAAGATATCGTTTGACCTCTTTCCACTGAACTATCGAACACGGTTCCGTTAATTAACGTACCATGATAATGTACCGTTACTTTGTCTGTAGCTGAAGGAATTTCGCCATCCGCTGCTTTAAGTATTTCATATTGTACACCAGAAGCCGTCATTTTGATATTTGGCTTATTCGCATTTGCAGCTAAAAATTTAGCTTCTTCTTCAATTCGTACAGCATCTTTAGCTTGTTGAACTTTTGCTAAAGCTTCCATTTTCTTCTGAATTTCTTGATTTGCTTGGTCTGGAGTCATTTTAGCAGTACCATTAATGACATCTTGTAAAGCCATTTTGAAAGACTCTGGATCAAGTCCGTCTGTTAATCCTTGTTGTTTAAGGTTTGTTGAAACCAATACGCCAATGGCGTAACTCATATTATCCATATCGGTTGTAGTTGTGGTATTTAAATTAGAATTCTGCGCGAAGGTAAACGTAATCGAACAGAGTGCCAAGAGGATTACAGATAAAAGTTGTTTATTAATCATAATAAAGGTTTAAAATTTCATTTTAAATTAAAATTCACAAAATTGTAGGCTAAAATTATTCCGAAAATGGAATTTTGGCCGAAATTATTCTTTTTTAACGAAAGCTTAGGCTTTTTGTTGGATAAAATCCCATAATTTTAATTTGCTTAATGGAAATTCGAAGCCTTGTCTTAGCTATTGATTATTTTTTTAATACAATAAATATTAATAAATTCGACGCATGATGTTTCAAATGACTTTTTTACCTTAAAAAAATATAGATAATGAATTCGATCAGCAAATTAATTTCAATTGTGTTATTGGGAATGAGTATATTTATTTTCTCCTGTAATTCAACTTCTGATCCTGCAGAAGGAACCAATGTAGGCAAAAAGATAGAGAACAAAACAACAGTAAATACCGATAAAAGAGATTATTATGAGTTAAAAGAAAAAGCAGCCTTATTTCTTGATTATAGTAAAGAAGATATTGATGAAATGAAAAAACATGAAGGCTTTGAAGAAGTGATCGCGGATCATGTACATTATCAAGACGAAGTGAGAACCTTATTGAAAGAGCAAGGAATAACAATGCAAAAGACAGACAAAAAGTTGTTGAAATTGAATTATACTAAAGGGGTGTCTCAATTTTATGAAGTTGATTTGGCTAAAGGTGATCTCCTCTTTTTTCACCCAGACAAGAAACCCATGCAATTAAATTCTGTGGATGCTACGGTTGATATGCCCAAGTATTTTTAATCCAATTCATAATGAAAAAACATCTTGGCTTTTTATTGATCTTATGCTTCATTTTTGTAGCCTGTAATTCTAACATTAAAGAAGATTATACAAAAAATGACCCGATTAATTGTCCTAAGCATGATGTAGCATTGACTAAAAATAAAGTCGATATCATGTACGGAATGCCAAGCGAATTTGTGTTTCAAGAATTAGCCGCTGCCGATTCATTATTTCCTTATGCAAAAGATTTTTCAGTTGGTGGATGTATGATTGAAGATTCGAAATATGTAATTTTATCATCGTGTACTGCTTGTGTTGAAGCGCGAGACATTTGGCGAAAGGAAAATAAACCATCTGATCAGTAAATTTAAAAAACAACAAAAAATATGCTTAAAATAGATACCACAACTTCCTTAAATAATGGGAAAGAAATGCCACTCTTTGGACTCGGCGTTTATCAAGTAGAAGAGAAAGGAGATTCTTGCTATAATGCCGTACGATGGGCTCTAGATGCAGGATATCGATCTATTGATACGGCTAAACTTTATGCCAATGAATCGGCTGTAGGTAGAGCCGTAAGAGATAGTGGTATCCCAAGAGATCAAGTTTTTGTTACTACCAAATTATGGAATACAGATCATGGATATGATAATACACTAAAAGCTTATGATAAAAGTTTGGCCACTTTAGATTTGGATTATATTGATTTATACCTTGTACATTATCCAGTATTTGGCCCTCGTTTAGAAACATGGAAAGCAATGGAAGAAATTAGTCAACTATCTTCTTGCCATGCGATAGGAGTGAGTAATTACATGCCTCAACATATGAATGAATTATTGGCTAATTGTACCATCCCACCCGCAGTCAATCAAATTGAATTAAGTCCGTATAATTTTAAATATCGAAATGAAATCGTTACGCTTTGTCGATCGAATAATATTCAATTGGAAGCTTATTGTCCTTTAACAAGAGCAAAGAAATTGGCTGATCCTAAATTGGTAGTCATGGCGCAAAAGTATGGAAAAACAACCGCTCAAATTTTAGTGCGTTGGGCTTTGGAAGAGCAAATTGTAGTCATTCCTAAATCATCGAATAAAGGCCGAATTGAAGAAAATGCCAATGTCTTTGATTTTGAAATTTCTAAAGAAGACATGGAAACCTTGAATGGTTTTGATGAACAATTAATCACAAGCTGGGACCCTACCGACGCGCCTTAAAGGTTATCTAAGACTTGCATGATTTCCGCTTTTTTTCGAATCGCAATCGGAATCTCATCGCCGTTTTTTAATTTAAGAAAACCTCCATCTTTACGCACATATTCTTGGATGTATTTCATCTGGATTAAATGCGAACGATGAGTACGTACAAAGTCATGATCGTTAAACAATGTTTCAAATTGTTTAAGGGTTTTAGTCACAAATATTTTTTCTCCACTTTGTAACACAAACAAGGTGTTATTACCATCGGATTCGCAACGGACAATATCTGCAATTTCTACAATGACAATCTTTTCAAGCGTGTGTAAAGAGATGCGTTGAGGCAAATGATCTGGATTACGAATCGTTTCTTTTAAAATGTCAATGCTTTCATTCGTAAAGGATAATTGTTGTCTTGCCCGATCTACAGCGGCCTTTAAATCTTGCGGGTTAAGGGGCTTCAATAAATAATCAATTGCCGCAAATCGAAAGGCTTTAATGGCATGTTCTTCATAGGCCGTTACAAAGATGATTTTCGATTTTAGTTGGGGTAATATTTCTAAAAGATCAAAGCCTGTACCATCACCCAACATGATGTCTAAAAACAAAAGATCTGGCGATTTTTGTTTTAATAATTTGGCAGCACTCACCACAGAATCTGCCACACCAATAATTTCAATATCATCAAATAAACTTTCCAAATCATTTTGTAAAACTTGGATGGCCTGTGGCATATCATCAACTAAAATTGCACTGAGCATATCAATAATTTATTTCTAAAGGTAATTGAATGGTAACGATAGTTCCTACAACTTCCGTCTGATCTTGAAGGCGATCTTCAAATTGTAAAGGGACATAATTTTCTTTGCCTTTTAAGGCTTCTAACCGTTCTTTATTTACAGCCATAGCCACCGATTGATGACCCGGTTTTTTAGATTGTTTTAACTCCTCCGCTTTCTTTTTTCCTACGCCATTATCCATGATAATACATTGTAGTTTTTCTCCTTGAACTTCAAATTTAATCTCAATTTTTCCTTTGCGATCTTGTAAATGAGAAATTCCATGAATGACAGCATTTTCTACAAAGGGTTGTAGCAACATCGGAGGAATTTCAATCTCTTCTGCATCCACTTCACGAGGTGCGTTGATCTCAAAGTCGAAGGCTACGCGTTGGCAAAATTGTTCCATTTCTAAATACTGATGAAGCGTATCTATTTCCTCTTTTAAACTAATCCTTTCTTTTCTAGAATTCGATAATATACTACGCATTAATGTCGCAAAATTGCCAATTTCGCTACGTGCTCCTTGGTAATCTTTAGTAGTGACTAAAGATTGAATACTATTTAATGCATTGAAAATAAAATGAGGATTCATTTGCAATTGTAGCGCCTTTTGTTCCAACTCCAAGACTCGGTTTTTGATCTCTAATTTTTCTCGTTTTTGCGCTTCTTTTTTTCGAAGTTGTCGGATTCTATTTTTTACAATGAGATAAATAAATAAAAGTAAACTACCTAAAGCCAAAAGCTGAACCCAAAGCAATTGCCAAAAGGGTTTTTGTATTTCAAAACTCGCTTTCAAAGTATTGGAAAACAATTGATCTTCTGATTTTGCTTGTACCAAAAAACTGTATTCACCAGGTTTTAAGTTAGAATAATTGACGGATTCTCGCTCCGAAAAAGGCGACCATTCCGTTTCTGCTCCTTCCAACATCCAACGATAACGAATAGATTGTGGATCACTCAGGTTTAATGCTTTAAAATCAAAACTTAAATGGTTTTTTCGATAAGGAAATTCTAATCCTTCTTTTAATCCACCCGAAGGATTTACCCAAGACTTATAATCTGTAGAAGAAAGCGATTTATAGAATAAAGCAATATCTTTAAAATGAATAATGGGCGCTTTAGCTTCTTGGAATTTCTGACTTGGACTATGCCGAGTAAGGCCATTCATGGTGCCAAACCAAAGATTGCCATCTCGATCACAAAGGGTAGAATTATGACAAGTTTCAATACCTAAAAATCCTTCGTTTTTGCCAAAATGTTCGAGATCTTTTATTTGTCCATCCGCTTCAAAACGAATGCGATCTACGCCATTTTCACTTCCTACCCAAAGGTTGTTTTTACGATCAAAAATAAGCAGGTAGATATTTTTAGACGTTAATTTTTGATTAAATTTAATTGGTTTAAATTCTAATTTATCTGCGTCTACATCTAATTTATAAATGCCTTCGCCTTCTGTCCCAATGTAAGTGTTTCCTAAACTATCGAAGACAATAGAGCGAATAGCTACTTTGGGAATTCCATCTTCTTTTCCGAATACTCTACCCAGTTCTCCTTCTTGGAAATAACCTAAATTTCCATAGCGGCTAGCAAACCAAATTCGATTTTTTAAATCTTTTTTTAACGTATTGATATAGCTTGAAGGTAATCCCTGCGATTGACTAAAAACTTTTATGCGATAATTTACAGAATCTACTTTTGATAGTTTGGCAATGCCACTGGTTTGTGTGCCTACCCAAATATTACCACGGGTATCTTCAGTTATACTATTGACCCAATTACTTGGTAACCCATCTTCTGTAGTGAAAATTTTTCGTTGGGTACTGTCTATTTTTACCAATCCTCCGCCTTCCGTGCCTACCCATAATGCCCCTGTTTTACTTTGGTGAATAACCTTGCTTTTCAAATTTAAATATCCACTATCAAGATCAGATTTGATAAAGCCTTTTCCATTGTATACGGCTAGACCATTATTGGAAGCAGAAACCCAAATTTGTCCTTTTCGATCTTGGCATAAAGCATAAATACGCTCTCCATGTAACCCATTTTCTTGATTGAAGTGAATGAAAAATTGACCAAGGTATTTACTCAATCCGCCACCAGAAGTAGCTATCCATATATTGCCCCAACTGTCTTCTACAATAGCCCGCACATGGTTGTGTGCTAATCCTTTTCGCTCATCTACTAAGGTCCAAGTAGAGTCTTGAGGATTGAAAATGGAAAAACCTTTAGCTTGACTGCCAATCCAAATATTACCATTCGATTCTTTAAAAGCACACATAGCTCGTCTAAGGTTCGCATTTTCTAAATTGTATTTTTTTCGAAGGGTATGTGTGCTAATGACTTCAATTTTTCCGTCGAATCCTACGAGCCAAATTTCTCCTTTCTTTCCTTCAACAATGGTTTGAATATGTTGCTCGGTTATGGCTTGTACCGTTCCTTTTTTATTGATAAAAAAACCTCCTTGATCGCTAGCCAACCAAATACCAGTCGAGGTTTTGTAAAGCTGATTACATGCTACACGATTGATAGAAGATTGGATATCTTTCTTAACTAAAGTATCTGTTCCATATTGATATTCCCAAATACCGATTCGGGTAGCTAGCCAAAGCGTACTATCATTTTTTTGAATAAAATCGACTACCTCACTTTGTCCTTGTTCTTCCCAAGGTTTTTCTATTATTTTTTTACCATCAAAAAGGGCGATTCCCTTTTTTGTGCCTATCCAAATGCGCGAAAGATTATCTTCAAAAAGCGTGCGCACATAATTAGAAGGAAGCCCATGTTTAGTCGTAAAATTTTTGAAACGTTGTCCATCAAAACGACTTAATCCTCCGCCTTGCGTACCAAACCACATATAACCTTTACTATCGTGCAAGGCATCAAAAACCTGAGATTGTGGAAGGCCTTCCGATAAGGAATATTCTATGAAATTATACTCTTGTCCATCTACTTTTTGTAAACTATAAAAAGTAAAGCAAAATAAAATAAACCAAAACCGTTTTTGGTGTGATACCATAATGCACAAGATAGAGAAAACAGTGGTTAATTTCCAATTTGAAAATAATGATTTTGTCTATAAATCAATAAGATGCTTTAGGAGAATTGAAGGGATTGTTTTAATATTTTTTGATTTTATTTTTAACATCCTGGAGGATTATAAAATGAAATTATTTTCCATTCTCCATTTACTTTAGATATCGTCATTTCTTTATAAATAAAATAGGAAGTATAATTTGCAGCAACATATCCGACTTGAGAGTCATTCAGGTAGATTTCTAACCAATCCATACCCTCAACTCGTTGAATTGTCGTTTCTTTATGTGTTATGATATTGCAATCACAATGAAACTTTTCGAAAGAAGCTTGTTTAATAATTTTGGCGTTTAAATCAGGTTTTTCTCGAATGTTTACAAATTCTCCTAAGATAATTACCTCTTCTTCAGTATTGACTTTTTTTAGATATGAAGGTGCTTGGAAACCGCCTTCTTCTCGTAATATGGGGTAGATAAATTTATTGCTTTCGATACGATGGAATCCAAATCTGATAATTTTTTCCATCTCTTCCCATAATTCTGCTTGACCTCCATGACTATAATAATATTTAATAAACTCATCTTTTGAACATCCGTTTGCCCCACAACCATCCTTGCTTACATAAATTCTTTCAGCCAATAGGCTCTTTAGTAAATTGGTGTCTTTTTGAACGATACAGTTTTCAAGTTTAATTCTAAATTTCCAAAAACTTTGATCTTTATAAGTTTCATCTTGGATCAATTGAGCACTAACTTGGTGACAAACGAATAATACAGCGATTAAAATAAATAGTATCATTAGTTTGGGTTTAATTGAAAATAAAATACGCATTGAAATGATGATTTTTTAAATGAAAAAAAGAACACAAACTTCCCAATCAACTCTCAAAGACATAATTCCCATCGCGCTCAATAATGAC
>JAHDCJ010000094.1:15204-22289 GCA_020629935.1 Saprospiraceae bacterium
ACAAACTTCCCAATCAACTCTCAAAGACATAATTCCCATCGCGCTCAATAATGACTTGCTTGAAAGGCTTCCCATTTTTTAATTGACCTGAAATTTCAATCTGAATTTCTTTTGAATAAATCTCTAAGTTCAAATCAAAAAGCGTATTGATTTTGGAATGATCTTGTTTCATGAAACGGATGGCTGTATCAATATAATTAGGACAACAATTTTCAAATTGGCGACGATTTACCAATAGGTCATAAAAATAATCATCTTGAATTTGAATAGATTGTTCCTTGATTTTTTCGAATTGATCTTTACTCAACCAAGCCGCTAAATCTTCTTCATTTTGCATAGCTAAAAGATGAAATAAATTATTTGCCTCCGCTTCTTCATAAAAATGGGGAAGTTTGATTTTTCCATTTTCATAAGTCAAAGGAAATGGATTGGATGTCTTTTCAAAATCTAAATATTGAGGAGCACTATCCTCAAAAAGATATTGGATGAGTCCAAAGGTTACCGTCATTTCAACGCTTGCGGTAGCAATTAAATTGGAGTCGGCAATTAAGGTTTCTCCAAATAGCTCATCGTAATAAATTCGATCATAATAGAGTGTATCTTCTACATGACTGGATCGAAAAGCTTCTTGATCAAGGTCTTCTATTTGAAATAATAAATTGGAACTAGAAGGGTTAAATCCTTGATGGTGACTAAGTCCTAAAATACCACTCATTAATACCGAGAAAAGATGTATGAAATTCATGCGTTTAATTTTTAATGGTGAATAAGAAAATCGATCTTTTTTTTTAAGAAGATAAAACAAATCCTTATCGAGAAAGCTTGCTGTTAATTCGGTCTGGATAAATACTTGTGAAATAAACACTATCATTTAATGATGGCCTAAAAGGCATTGTGGTCTCTGTAATTTGATCTTCTTTGATCAAAGATCGCAACACACAAACCACGGAACTTTTTCCACGAATTTGAATGGCAGGTTCCTTGGTTCCATCTTCAAATGTATAAATGACTTTTTGAAATTGCCATCGGAAATGATCCTTAGGAATTTTAGTTGCTTCCACCATTCGCATTAACTCCGTTTGCGCATTTAAAAAAGCCTCTTTATCTGCTTTTGTTTTTAAATTGGGTCTTTCTTCTTTTGTCGGATAAGTAACCGTCCACGTCACTGGAATATTGAAGTAATAATGATAAGAATCTCCTGGGAAACGGGGTTGTTTTCTTTCTAATGCTTCTTCAAAATCAAGCACTACTTCGGGGTGGTTTTGCTGAAATTGTTTGGCTAAGGTAGATGCATGAGGTCGGTTTCCAGTAGGAAAATAACCATACCAAAACTCCGTAAGATATCGTTCCATCATACCCGTTTCATTTTTCCCATATTGAATAAAAAGCTTAGAAGATCTTAATACAGGTTTTTGATCATCAACACCGCCAAAAGCAACGCTTAGGGCGTTCATCAATTTTTTATTTTTTCCTAATCCGCAGCCATAAAAAATCATCTCTGTTTGGCGATCTAAAATACTATCGGGTAAAGGCAAAAAAGCTTGTTCATTAATCGCTGTCTTTAAGCTCTGACTATTGGCTCTTTTTCCTTCTGGAAAAACAGAAACACCTAACCCTTTCCATTCATTACTATGTACCACAAGGTGAATATTTCCCCAAGCTAAGCCGTCTGCATGTTGGGCTAAAAAGTTTCTAACTTCCAATAAAGATCGACAGGAAGTATTAATCCAATAATTATCATAGGCCTTGTTTTGTTGGTAATACGCCGTAGCATGACCATAATATTGATTATCTGCGTCTTTGTCTTCACCAAGAATAAAAACCACAGAAGGTCTTTCTTTTTTGTCTTTATTCATTTTGTTAGAAACAAATTTAGTCAAGGCTTGTGGCTGAATTGGTGTTTGTTGATGCGCTTGGTTTTTATTGAAATTTAAACAAACATACATTGTGATCACACTGATTAAAATGGATAGGATAGCGGCTACAAATAACTGTTTCATAAGGTGTGTTTTTTTTGGTTAAAGTTGTGGTCAGCTTCCCAATTTGGAAAGCCGACCAACAAAAGAACAAATGAGGTTACAGGACGAAATGGGCTTCGATATTCAATGTCAAGGCAGTCGATAATTGAATGCCTTTTAGTTGAATTCCTTGTAGCTTTTTTGCCATGCAGAGAAAGATAGATTCTTCAAGATTTCCCTTAGTTAAATTCAATCCGATGATTTTCCCAGTAGAATCTAATTCAATCTCTATTTCCACATTTTCTGAAATTGCAATCCCACCTTTGTGGCATTCCAAGGCCCGATTCAGTTCATGTTCTAATGCTAACTTTAATCCAATATTTTTTGCGATATTCAATCCAGAGGCTAATGACTTAATCTTAACCGTGGAATGATTTAATTCGATTTTTGTGCTTGTTGATTTTCTAACTACGCCTTCCAGTTCAACATCAAATCCAACGGCATAATCAGATACATTTTCTGGCATAGGTAAAGCTTGTTTTACCGTTTTGGCATGGCTACCTTTGGCCGCAACTTCCTCATGATCTACTGCAATGAAAGAAGTGTATTGTGTCATTAAACTGTATTTCAATCCAAGAGCAGTTACTTCTTCTTTTGCTGCTTCATCTCCATCCACTACTTTATAATCATCTAATAATCGGATGCGTTCTCTTGCCCATAGATACGTCAATGCACGGTGTTTAGGATCAGGTGTAAATTCTTCTACGTTGAAGTTTTTCTTGTATTTTCCTTCTCCAGAAAATCCTTTTAATTTGATTACTCCTTTAGGTTTTCCTTTCCATTTTCCATGAATAATAATTGGGCGTTCTGCTAATACATCAGGTACGGTTTTAGGTTCTACATCATACACTTCAAATCCTCCAAAATCTACATTGATTTGAGTAAGTACAGGCGATTGAATAAATTTTCTAAACTTTTCTGCTTGCACTGGAGCTTCTATCAGATTCGTTACAATAATAGGTTCTCCCATTCCGACATGTGCTAAACCTTCTAATAAATATCGATTGACACTTGATCCGATTCCAAACGTAAATACATTGGTGTTGTTTAAGTTGTTTTGTACTAAGTCAAAAACTTCACGCTCTACACTGATATATCCATCCGTAATTAATACTAAAGATCTAGACAAATCTTCCATGCATCGAGGCAATGCCATTGCGGTTTGCATTGCTTGAAGTAAACGAGTTCCGCCGCCTCCACGCTGATTTTGCAATACATTTAATCCCTTTTGTAAATTGGCTTGTGTAGCTTCTAATGATTCATTGGCCATGACATAAGTTGACCCTGCAAATAAGACGATGTTGAATTTGTCCGTTGGGTTTAAATTAGCGATTAAATTGCGCAATAAGTTCTTAGAAACATCCATTGGAAATCCATTCATTGAGCCAGATACGTCTACTACAAAGATGTATTCTCTAGATGGAATTTTTTTCTTAGTGACCTGCTTTGGAGGTTGAACCATTAAGGTGAAAAAGTTTTCCTCTTCTCCTTCGTAAAGCATCAAACCCGATTCAATTTGATTACCTGATAATTCATAAGAAAGAATAAAATCTTTATTCCCACGATTCATTTCTGAAGCCTTTAAATTAATATCCGCTTCTTTAATACTTGGATAATGGATGTTTACTTGATGACTGCTAGAGCCAATGTTTTGTAATGGAACACCCGCGGCTAAATGTACTTGAATATCAAAAGAAGAATTACTTAATTTTCCTGATTTAGTAAAAGGATTAGCAATAAATTGATCGTCTAAAGATGCGGTAGCCTCGGGTTGTTCTGAATATCGAGGACCCACTACCGTAGGATATACAAATTCATAAACGCCTTCGGTAGGAATTAATAGCTCCGTATATTGTAAGGTCACTTCAATAATGTCACCAGGCATTATATTGGCTACATTCATCTGAAAAACATTCGGTCTTGATTGTTCTAATAGAGAAGCTCGTTTACCTTCTGCTTTAGCTTGTGCATATTCTTGTCTAGCTTTTTCTTTTTCTCTAATTTCTGCATCAATGGTTCGGTTTCCAATTTTCATTTTCATCGCATATACCGCAGCTCTGGTAGACGCTGGAAAAACATAAACGGCTTCAATAACATCTGTACCTGTATTGGTATAGGTTTGTTGAATACTTACATCTGCAATAGAACCTGCAATATTTACCTCTGCTTTTGTCGATTTTAGAGGAAGAGATTCTGTACTCCCATTTGATTCAATATGGAAGTATGGAGAAAGGGTTTTGTCAATTTCTTCTTGTGCAAAAAGGGTAGGGGCAAAGCCTAAAGAAAGGCTTAAGAAATAGATGATAAAAAGCATTTGATTTTTCATGACGATGATATTTTGAAAGTGATTGTTTTTGATTACATCCACAATATAGGGGCATCATCAGGTCAATTGCTTGGGCTTTTACTAGACGTATAGGCTCGTCTATTAAACGTAGTGGTTCAGCTATTTTTTGTTTTGGTTAAAAATGAGAATATAGATGAAACCCTTGTTCTACCTATATTTGAGTACGTTTATTCTATTTTATTTATTTCGAAAAAAAACACAAAAAAAAGGGCATCTGAATGCACAGATGCCCTTGGGTAGATATGGTTGTTCGTTTATCGTACGATGATCATTTTCTTATAACTCGTTCGATCATTTGATTTAATTTGGATTAAATAAGTACCCGCAGCTTTAGCAGATAGATCAATATTGGTGTTTAAATATCCACTATGGAAAGCAAAACGTTGATTAAATATTTGTTGTCCTAAAACATTGAATATTTGGATGTCTATGTCGTCTTGATTTTCTCCTTTCAATTCTAAAGTAAATTTCCCAGTATTTGGATTTGGGAAAAGATCAATGCTTTCTACTGCTTCTTGATTTTGATTGGAAGAAACGACAACCATTACGGTTTCCGTATAGGTATCTGAACCACATGCGTTGGTTGCAGTTACAGATACGGTATATGTGCCTGTAGTCGCGTAGGTATGTGTAGGGTTGGTATCCATACTTGTAACTCCATCACCGAAGTCCCAAGAATAACTTGTAGCGTTTGTAGTGGTATTATTAAAACCAACAGTAGCATCTGTTATATTGCTTGTAAAACCTGCTACTGGTGCATCATCAATAATAATGTAATTGGTTTGATTGAATGTATTACTTCCCAATGCATTGGTCGCGACAAGACTCACATCATATGTACCTTGCGTATTATAAATAATCGTTGGATTTTGATCAGTCGAAGTAGAAGGCGTTCCTCCAGGGAAAGCCCAAACCCAACTGGTTGGATTATCTGCGGACAAATCAGAAAAAGTAATGCTTACTGGTGCACAACCTGCAGTGGAAGAAGCGTTAAATGAGGCGGTAGGCACGTTTCCTACGGTAATTGTTTCACTTGAAGTTTGTGTACCACAACTATTTGTTGCGACTAATATTACGGTATATGTTCCTGCTTCATCGTAGGTATGAAATGGATTCGCAGAAGTACTTGAATTCCCATCACCAAAATCCCAACCAAACGAAGTAGCATTGGTCGAAGTATTGGTTAAATTAATACTTAATCCAGTAATACTATTCGTAAAGGAAGCACTTGGATCATCGTTGACTGTTACGACAGCCGTTTGTGTTTGCGTATCATTTCCTAAACTGTTACTTACAATTAAAGTTACATCATAAGACCCTGCACTATTATAAACAATGGTCGGGTTTTGTGCAGTTGAAGTAGCTGGTGTTCCTCCAGGGAAAGACCAAATCCATCCTGTTGGAGTTCCCGTAGAACCATCCGTAAAAGTTACTGTAAGTGGTGCACAACCTGTAGTAGAAGACACATTAAATGTGGCAATGGGTGCTCCGCCTACAGAAATAGTTTGTGTAGAGACATCTGATCCACAAGCGTTGGTTGCAGTAAGTACTACGGTGTACGTTCCAGGATTGGTATAGGTATGATTAGGGTTCGTTGCGTTACTATTATTTCCATCGCCAAAATCCCAATTATAACTTGTAGCATTTGAAGAACTATTGCTAAACGAAGCCGTTAAGCCTGTAGTGGAGGCAGAAAAACCAGGATTTGGTCCTGCATTGACTACAATCACATTGCTTTGCGTATCCGAATTACTTCCAGCTGAATTGGTGGCTACTAGCGTGACCGAATAAGTTCCTGGAGTATTATATACAACCGTTGGATTTTCATCTGTTGAAGTAGCAGGAGTTCCACCTGCAAAGGTCCAAGCCCAAGAAGTAGGATCGTTAGATGAGTTATCTACGAAATTTACAGATAAGGGGGCACATCCAGAAGATACATTATAACTAAAGGATATAGAAGGTGCTGATCCAGCAATAACCACAGTAGAAGTAAAATCTTCAGAACCACAAGCATTGGTTGCGGTTAGGATTACGGTATAAGTTCCAGGATCATCATAAAAGTGTGTAGGGTTGGCAAGTGAACTATTATTCCCATCACCAAAATCCCAGAAATAGCTTGTGGCATTGGTAGAACTATTCGTAAAGGTTACATCATTTCCAGAAAGTGAAGAAGTAAAGTTTGGTGCGGGCAATGCTCCAAAAGTAATATTCACTGGTTCTTGTGGACTTACACAAGGGGCTTCTTGAATCTCCCAATCATATAAATAGTAGTAATAATCAGAACCCGCAGTAGAATTGGTAATGGTTACTAAATTTTGTAAAATATATGGATAAGCAGGATTGGTATTGTTTCGGAATAAATTCATTGTATTTCCTCCAATTTGGTAATTGCCTGGAGTTAATTCAAAATTGAGCTCTACTCGACTTACTCCATTAGGGAAATTAACGACTTTAGATTCTATTAAATTACCACCTGCATCTAGGAGTTCTACCGTTCGATCACCTGCACCATCTGCATCTGCCCAAGCGGAAACAAGAGTGATAGGTTGTAAAACTTGGAAAATTAGGTATTGGGCAGAAGCATTATGATAACCGCCGCCACCGATTGCACTTGTGGCTGGTCCTACATAGGCACTAGGATTAGAGATTACGTCCTCCACATAATAAGTAGTATTTGCATTAATTACAGGAGTAGTAAAATTGTTTCCTGTTCCAACTAA
>JAHDCJ010000095.1 GCA_020629935.1 Saprospiraceae bacterium
AGAGCTTTAGAAAATCTTTCGAATTCTTTCTTTGATGAAATGGGAGCAATGTCTACAGGAGTAAATCATGTGTTTTCTGCTGGTGCAGGAGATCAATTAAATCCTTTATTCTACCCATTCTCTGGTCCAGATAATAACTGTGCGCAAAAAGACTTCGTACTTGATGCAGAAGCTGGAGATGCACGTCTAAGTAAAGTTTCTTTACGTACAGACGATATGGGAATGCCTGATACTTTAGTGATTCCTGGTACTGGTTTATCTGGTACACATGATGTAGCTGTTTGGGGAAGTTCTGCTGCTCCTATTAATATCATTCGAAATGAAGAATTGATATTGATTTATGCAGAAGCAAATATTGGAACCAATAACACCGCTGCTCAAGATGCTTTAGACGTAGTTCGTGCAGCAGCAGGATTAGGTCCTAAGGTTTATGCAGGAGCGGCAGCAACAGAAGCCGAGTTAGTAGATCAACTACTACATGAGCGTCGGTACTCGCTTTTTGCTGAAGGTCACCGTTGGGTCGACATGCGAAGATATGGTCGATTAAACGATTTACCTTTAGACCGTACTACGGATAAAATTCACGTACAATTTCCAAGACCTTTCGCTGAAACTGGCGGATAGTCTTTGTATGATATCATTTTTAAAAGCCCTAAAGGATGCTCCTTTAGGGCTTTTCTTTTTATCTTAAGTAAATTTTTATTTAATTGATTATCTTACCTACTTAATTGTTCTGTATAATTTCAATTTCCCCAAAATTATGGCTAATAAAAACGCTACTCCTCGTCCACTCCGAATTTTCGTTTCTCATGGAGAACACGATCAAAAAATAGCGGATCATTTTATCAATACCTTAGTAAGAGAAACAGAATCTACTGGTACTCGAATTTATTTTCTAGATCATAAAACAGACACTCCCGCTGATGTGGAAGATCAAGATTTGTTTATCATTATTGCAAGTCCAACCTATCTATCGTCTAGTAAAGGGAGCTGGGAATGGGAAGCCATCTTAAAAGAACAAGCACAATATGATCAACCGATATTAAGCATCCTTACCGAAAAAATTAGTGTAGAAGATTCTCCTCTTGGACAAACCGAATTATTATTAAATGAACAATCCATTCGGGATATAGGAAGTGAAGAACAAGCCTTCGAATTAGCTGTAGATCAAATTATGCGTTATCTGCCAGAAGAGCGAATAGAGCCGATAGAAAATACAGAAATACCACATTCAGAAATTGAACAAGCAATTCATCCCACTTTTAGTGTAGGTTTTCAAATTGGAAGTATTTTTCAACCTACTGCAGACTTGATCGTCATTCCGATTTCAGATACAGGAACTACAGGAACACTAAGTATTAAACGTTTAAAAGATTGGGGAATTTCGTATTTCGCCCCCACAGGAATGATGGGAGATACGTATATTGATGTGTATAATACTTCTTTTGATCAACAAAAAGCCATAGCCTTTGGAATGTCTGTTGGGGAAGTTACCACAAGCTCAGAAATTATTGAAAAAATCATGACCGAAGTCGCTCAATATTTGAACAATAATTCCTATAATTTTGCCATTAATAAAATTACCGTTCCTCTTCTAGGAACAGGAAATAGAGGACAACTCCCTAAAAGAAAATCAATAGAAGCTATAGTCCGTGGTTTTCAAAAAGGACTGGATTTTGAAACAAATGTTCACCTAGATATTTACTTGAGTTCAGAAGAGGATTTAACATTGGAATCCGTTTTACGACAAATAGCGAAATCTACACATGCGACCTTTGTACCTTATACTAAAAATGTAAAAGTGAGTGGTTACACCACCGATGATGTCAACGAGGTCGGCGAAGATAAATTAGACATCCAAGATGACGTTGATGCTTTTGCTTATCTTATTTCAAAAAAAGATTTAGAACCTCCTTTAAGTATTGGCCTCTTTGGTGATTGGGGCTCTGGTAAAAGTTTCTTCATGAAACGCCTAGAAAAAAAGGTCAACCAAATTATTGATGAAGAGGTACAATCTGCGGGAAATGATTTCGCTGAACCAGGGAATAATGAAAATCAAGTCTTATTTTGTAAAGATATTGTACAAATAAAATTCAACGCTTGGCATTATATAGATGCCAATCTTTGGGCTTGCTTAGTGGGAAGCATCTTCGAAAAAATGGGCTCCTTCATTGGCTATCAATCGGAAGAAGAAAAGAAAGAAGAACAACTCTTGATGGAATATGATGTGGCCATTGGAAAACTCGCCAAGGCTCAGGCTGACTTGAAACGCCTACAAAAGGAAAAAGAAAAGAAAAAGATACAAATAGAACAAGAACAAAAATCAGATAAAGAGAAGAAAAAAGAATTAGCTGATCTAGCCGAATCGACCAAGCAAAAAATAGCAGAGGCTGAAAAAAGAGAAAGTGAAGCTAGGGAAGCCTACGACCAAATCAACAAAGAACTTCAATCGCTTACCGAAGAAAATGAAGTACATCGAAAACAATTATATTCTAAATTGGCTTCTACGAATGATATGATTCAAAAGGCTAAAGAGGCAAGATTTGAAGCAGAACAAGAAGAACATCACCTTAAAGATCAACTAGAAGAACTAAATAAAAAATTAGAAATAAAGCAAAAGGAACTGGTTCAGTTTAGCGCAAATTATATTGGAGAACAAATTAAAAATAGTGAGGCCTATGTCGCTCTTCGAAAAGAAATGAAAACCAATTTAAATTTCGATGTGAACAATAAAAGTGCCATGCAAATCGAAGCGTTTTTGTCTAATATTGAACGAACGCATCATCGAGGAAATGGCCTGTTTCATTATCTTGGAAGCCTAAGTGCTTTTGAAAAGGTTTTCTTTCTACTTCTTCTAATTACGGTTCCTGTCGTTACCTTGCTATTAACCAAATTAAGTGGATGGGATTTATTAAAAGAACAAACACTCTTAGTGGGAACTACCTTAACTGCGGCTACTGCAAGTCTTATGAAATTCGTTAATTTTGGTAAATCTTCTCTAGAAAAAGTCAATGCACTCTTTGGGAAAATTGAAGCGACTAAAACCCAATTAGAAACATTTCGTAATACCGAATTGGTTAAACTACAAAAGGAATATGATCAAATCTTAAAACAAATCAATGCGGCAAAAGTTAAAGAAAATCAACTCAAAATTGAAGTCAATGAACTCAATTTGGAGATCGAAGAAATCCAAAAAGGAAAACGCTTAACTGGGTACATTGAAAAACGTTTAGGTAGTAATGATTATCAACAATACCTTGGACTCATTTCTATGATTCGAAATGACTTTGAAAAGATGAGTCGTTTACTCCAAAAAGCCGCCGAAAAATCGAAACATAAAGGAATCGAACGGATCATTTTGTATATCGATGACCTCGACCGTTGTCCGCCAGAAAAGGTAGTTGATGTCCTACAAGCAATCCATTTAATTTTGGCCTTCCCATTATTCGTCGTCGTCGTAGCTGTAGACGTACGATGGATTTCTAAGTCGCTTATACGACGTTATGGTTTAATGATTTCTCCTTATAATACTACTGGAGAAAAAACAGAATTGACCGCCTTTTATAGAGATGGTGCTACGCCTTTTGCTTACATGGAAAAAATATTCCAAATCCCATTTCGTTTAGAACCTTTAAGTTCAAATAGTAAAATTTCTTACATCGAAGATTTATTAGAAGGAGATTTAAAGAACACTGAAACAGGGGAGGCAATAAGAGATAGTAGCCCAAATCAAGAGCCTTCTAGAAATGTAGAGATTCAAGAAAAAATAACAAGCAAAGAACGGGAAGAAACGGCTAGCGAAAAATCTAAAAGTTCGTTGCCACCTACAAGCTCTCCCCAAAACAAGACGCAAGAAGAATACTTCGTTAGACCCAATACCGAACGATTACTCATATCGCAAGCTGAATTTTCTTTTATTAAAAAAATAATCCCAATCATAGGAGATTCCCCTCGATCAGTAAAACGCTTTATCAATGTGTATCGTCTGATTAAAGCCAACGAAAAATGGAATAAATGGAAAAACTTAGGCGATCAACGAGCAGAAGGTATTTTAGTGCTGTTGGGCATTGTGGTAGGTGCGCCTTCTTTGTCGATTGTATTTTTTGAAACATTGCGAAAATCACCTTCGCCTAATCTTACTCAATTGGTTTCTAGCTTAATCCTTCCTCCTGAAATGGAAGAATATGAACGGGCAATATTTGAACATGAAATGCTAATGACGTACTTTAACTCAGGAGAAACTGATGCAATAGAAGTAGGAGATTTATCCCTTGATACACTCCAACAATTGGCACCTTTAGTCACCCGATTCTCTTTCCGCGTTTCTGGAAATTGAACTCTTTACTAAATCCATTTGTTATAGCAGCTTAACCTAAAACGACTTAATGGCTAGAGACAAAAAGAAAACAAGTGTAAAAGATCAATTCAGTGCATTGAAAAACCTGCCTCGATTTTTCCAATTAATTTGGGAAACACATCGAGGCATGTTCATTTTTAATATCTTCTTAAGACTGATCAAATCCGCCCTCCCTTTAGCCATGCTTTACGTGGCTAAGCTTATTATTGATGAAGTGATTTTATTAATGGATGATCAAACCGCTTCCCAACAATTTTTATGGACAATGGTTGGCCTTGAATTGGGATTAGCCATCTTCTCAGACATTATCAATAGAGGTATTGCTTTAATGGACAGTTTGCTTGGTGACCTCGTTTCTAATCGGACATCTGAAGACCTCATTCGCCATGCAGCCAAACTCGATCTCTACCAATTTGAAGATGCCGATTTCTATGATAAATTGGAACGAGCGAGAAGACAAACCACAGGCCGCACCATCTTAATGACTCAAGTCTTATCACAATTTCAAGATGTGATTACTATCGTCTTTTTAGCTGCTGGTCTGATTGTCTATAATCCTTGGCTAATGTTGATTTTAGTTTTTGCAGTAATCCCTGCTTTCCTAGGAGAAACGCATTTCAATCAACGAACATATTCCTTAACTCAAAGCTGGACTCCTGAACGGAGAGAACTGGATTATTTACGATATATTGGGGCAAGTGATGTTACGGCAAAAGAGATCAAAGTATTTGGTCTTGCAGATTTTATCTCTGTACGTTTCCGACAAATTTCAGATGAGTATTATGAGGCAAATAAAAAGCTGAGTTTGAAACGAGCTTCTTGGGGAAGCCTACTCTCTTCTCTGGGTACATTATCCTATTACGGAGCTTATGTATTTATCATCATGCAAACGATTGCCAATCTGATTACTGTAGGTACAATGACTTTCCTTGCAGGTTCATTTAATCGAGTACGAAATATGCTTCAAATGATTATGAATCGCTTTTCAAAAATTGCAGAAGGCGCTTTGTACTTAAAAGATTTATTTGACTTTTTAGAAATAAAACCCAACATTATTTCTAGTAAAACATTAAAAGTACCCACTCCAATTAAACAAGGTTTTACTTTCGAAAATGTAGGATTCCAATATTTTAATACCGATCAATGGGCCATCCGAAATCTTTCTTTTCATTTAGCCGCAGGCGAAAAAATGGCTTTAGTAGGGGAGAACGGTGCAGGTAAAACTACCTTGGTAAAATTGCTAGGGAGACTCTATGAACCCACCGAAGGTCGTATACTTTTAGATGGCGTAGACTTAAGAGAATATAACCTTGAAGATTTGAGAAATGCTGTAGGTGTTATCTTCCAAGATTACGTGCGTTTTCAAATGCGTGCGGGCGAAAATATTGCTGTTGGAGATATCTCCAAAGTCAAAGAAAATGAACTCATTGTTGATGCTGCGGAAAAAAGCTTAGCTAATACAGTGATTGATCACTTACCTGATGGTTATGCGCAAATGTTAGGGAAGCGTTTTGCTGGAGGAACAGAACTGTCGGGTGGACAATGGCAGAAAATTGCATTAGCCCGTGCCTATATGAGAGAAGCACAACTTCTTATTCTTGATGAACCCACTTCGGCTTTAGATGCGCGAGCAGAGCATGAAGTATTTGTCCGATTCTCTGAATTAATTGCAGGAAAAACGGCGGTGTTGATTTCACATCGATTCTCTACGGTACGTATGGCCGATCGCATTTTATTTTTAGAAAATGGGCAATTATTGGAATTAGGAAGTCATGAAGAACTCATTGCAAAAGACGGAAAGTATGCGGAGTTATTTGCGCTTCAAGCAAAAGGCTATGTCTAATCTTTATTACCTTATTGAATAAAATTCGCTTGGTTAGATTGATCGATTTTGAATTGCATTAATTGACCAATTTGTTGAACTTTTGTTTTTGCAAGTTCCACTTTTTCTCCTTCAAATAATTCATCTAATGAGGCGGAGAATAGCGACATCCATTGTTTGAAATGGACTTCACTCATTGGTGATTTCTTGTTTAATTCCAAATGCTTTTCAATAGGATTCCCTTTGTAAATTACTTTGTCAAATAAAAGGCTTTCCCAAAAATCAATCATGATGGGGATATGTTTTTCCCAAGAAAGTTGGACGACTTCCGTAAAAAAATGCCCAATGATTGGATCGCTTTTTACACGCGTGTAAAAATGATTAATGAGTAACTCAATATCCAATCGTTGGGCAATATCTTTTTTATTCTTCAAATTCACCTTCAATTTCTACTTCGCCATCAGCAAGGTCTGTAGGGATCAATTCATGCGTAGCTGCTCGTGCGGCTAAGATCAAATCATCTAATCCATGTTGAATCGTTTCCAATGTTTTTGCATTGGCTTTGATGATTAAGTTCGTCATCGGTTTGCCAATAGAAACTTGCGCTGTTGCTTTAAATTTATGAATAGCCGATAAACAATTCGCTGCATATTGGAAGCTATTTGCATCAGAAGGCATCTCTATATTTGAAAGACTCTCTGCCGTTGGCCAAGGCGCTTTATGTACACTCGATTCATTGGTTTCTTTTGCCGCTACCCAAGACCAAACTTCTTCAGTGATATAAGGTAAGAAGGGCGCAAATAAACGTAAAAGAATATCCATTCCTAGATGCAAGGCAGCAATGGCAGACCCTCGTTCTTCTTCAGTTCCTCCATTTCCAAAAGCTCTATTTTTAACTAATTCAATAAAACTATCAGTTAGTAAATTCCAGAAACCAATTTCTACTTTGTCTAATGCTTTCGCATGATCATAATCTTCAAATGCAGCACCTACTTCTACTACTAAATTTCTGATGGCCTGGATAAAACCTTTATCTAATTCATGCGTTATTGGATGTTTTGTTCCTTGTTGACCATAAACAAACTTACCCGCATTATATATTTTAGTAACTAAGCGCAACCCATTTTTCATTACACTTTCATCAAAAGTAGTATCTACACCTAAGCGTGCTTTTGCCGACCAGTATCGAACAGCATCGGTAGTATATTTATCAAACCATTGAGAAGGTGTAACTACATTCCCTTTACTCTTAGACATTTTTTTACGATCTGGATCAAGTACCCATCCCGAAATAATAGCGTGATGCCAAGGCACTTTGTCTTCGTGGAAGTGTGCTTTTAAAATGGTGTAGAAAGCCCAAGTTCGAATAATTTCATGCGATTGTGGTCGCACATCCGCGGGGAAAATCCGTTGGTGTCGATCTTGATCTTGTCCCCATTTTGAAGAAATTTGTGGAGTCATAGAACTGGTAAACCAAGTATCAAAAACATCGCGTTCTCCAGTGAAGCCTCCTGGCTGATCTCGTTGTTCTTCGGTATAGCCTTTAGGTAAATGCAATAAAGGATCTACAGGCAATTGATCTTCCTCTGGTAAAATCGGATGATCAAAATCTACAGTTCCATCTTCATTCATTGGATACCACACAGGAATAGACACTCCAAAGAATCGCTGGCGACTAATACACCAATCGAATAATAAATTTTCGGTCCAAATTTCAAAACGTTTTTGCATGAACTCTGGATGCCAAGTAATCTCTTTTCCTTTTTTGATTAAGGCTTCTTTATGTTTTAATGTATGGGCAAACCATTGTCGAGCAGGAATATACTCTAATGGCTTTTTCCCTTTCTCATAAAATTTAACCATACGATCCGTCTTTTCTGGATCTTTAACTAAGGCTTTTTGATTTTGCCATGCCGGTTGCTCATTTTTCAACATTTCTACAATCGCTACTCTTGCAGAGTGGATGGTTTTTCCACCTACATTTTCATAGTAAGTATTGGCTTGATCTGCGTCTACAGATTCCCAGCCTTCTGTACCAAATTCTACATTTACAAAACGACCATTTCTTCCTAATACTTGTCGTAAAGGAAGTTTTTCATGTTTCCACCAATCCACATCCGTGGCGTCTCCAAACGTACAAACCATTACGATTCCTGTACCTTTTTCCATGTCTACCTCTTCACTTGGGAAAATAACCACAGGAACACCAAATAAAGGCGTTAATACTTTTTTACCAAACAAATCTTTAAACCTTGGATCATCTGGGTGAGCAGTCATTCCTACACAAGCAGGAACTAACTCTGGCCGTGTAGTCGCGATCTCAATAACTTGTCCCGTTTCTTCCAATTGGAAATTTAATTTATAAAAATGTCCAGGATAAGGACGATCTTCTACTTCTGCTTGAGCAATGGCCGTTTGAAAATCTACATCCCACATATTCGGGGCATCCGACATAAACAAATGTCCTTTTTTGTAAAGATCCATAAAACTATACTGTGCCATACGACGCGAATGATCATTGATTGTGGTGTATTCTTGATCCCAATCAATAGAAAGTGCTAGGCGTTGCCAAAGCGACTTAAATACTTTTTCGTCTTCGTGTGTTAAGCGAACACAAAGTTCGATGAAGTTTTGACGCGACAATAATTGTGGTCTTTCCTTTCTACGTTTTGATGTAGCAGGTTCGATGGTATCAGCAATGCCAGGTACATAAGGGGTATTGGTATCGCATTGTACATGGAAATAATTTTGTACTCGACGTTCTGTAGGTAACCCATTATCATCCCAACCCATTGGGTAGAAGATATTGAATCCTTTCATTCGTTTATATCGAGTTAAAAAATCGGTATGCGAATAGCTAAATACGTGCCCAATATGTAATGAACCAGAGACTGTGGGAGGTGGAGAATCGACCACAAAAGTTTCTTCTCTAGATTTAGAAGGGTCATATTTGTAAACCATCTGATCATCCCAGAAGGTATTCCATTTAGATTCAGCGTCTACTCCGTTAAAATGTTTGGGTAGACTTTTAGGGTCGATGTGTAGAAATTGTTCCTTTTTCTCCATTACTTTTATTCGTATCGTATATTACTTAATGCTAAAGTTGTTTAAACAACTTCTCTTTAATTTTGGATCACAAAGAAACGGAATTTTTCATTAATAATCCACTTCAAACACTTACTTCTCCAAGAGATTCAGTAGATTTGACTATACTAATGAAAGAAAAATACCTGCAAATCCTGTTTAACACACCAAAGGATAACCCAGTGGACTTGGTTTATCCACTTTTTTCCTTAGCAGAAGCTACGGAGTTAACGACTTCCTTAGCTGCTGTTTTAGCGCAAGGCCCGTTTTCCTTTGTGCTTGATGCGGCTAGGAATTGGGCAGGAAATACATTAGATATAGAAAAAGAAGAAACGCATACCTTTTTCCATAAAAATCAAATGGCTTCTGGGGGGAGTTTTTTTACGAAACAAAAAATAATGCTAAGACCCACTTCTAAGGGAATGATGCATATTCATGTGAATTTGGAATCTCCTTTACACACGTTTTCAACAGATCAACTCCATGTAATTTCATTTATATTGAAAAGTGTAATTTTATTCTGTGAAAGAAACAAAGTTGCTGGATTTGAATTTGAATTGCAAAATATTTGGACACATCCAGTAGATTATCAACCCTATGAGTTTGCGGTGGCGATTGATCGATTTTTAAAAAAATATCTTGATGAATGATTTATTAAAAGAAGTTAAAAGGCTCTTATTAGAAGCAGGAAAGATGGCATTAGCGGGTTTAGAAAATCCATATGAATCGTTTAAAAAGGGGAGCGCTGATTTTGTAACTACCTATGATTTAAAAGTCGAAGTTCATCTCAAAGAAGGACTTTCAGCCTTACTTCCTGACGCCGGATTTTTGGCAGAAGAATCAGGAAGTTCTTCTTTGGGAGGCACTTATCATTGGGTGATTGATCCGATCGATGGAACGACTAATTTTATGCATGGATTTCCTATGTTTTGTCATGCAGTGGCTTTGATGAAAAATAATAAACCAGTACTTGCTGCCATCTATAACCCTTCTACAAAAGAAATGTTTTCTGCCCTAGAAGGAAATGGAGCCTATCTCAATGAAAGACCAATACATGTTTCTGCATGTAAAGATTTATCTATGGCCTTAGTTGCAATTGGTTTTCCTTATGAGCGAACAAATATTTCCTCATGGATGGAAAAAATCACTAAAATTCTTCAGGCGGCACATGGATTACGAAGACCGGGCTCCGCAAGTTTAGACTTTTGCTATGTGGCGTGTGGACGCTTAGATGCTTTTGTAGAAGGTAATCTTCAACCTTGGGATTTTACTCCTGGAAGTTTGATTTTAAAAGAAGCAGGCGGACAGCCCTTAAATTGGAAAGGAGAAGAATTGATCTATGGAGGACGCTCTAATATTTTGGCAAATAATGGGAATTTAAGTAAGTTGCTTTTGGAGGTGATGAGTTAGTGTTTATGAAATATTAAGCAATATCCCCATTATTCATTCGTTCTTTAAACTCTGCAAAATTATAGTAATCTTGTCCCGTTTCTGAGAATGCATAATTTGGATCTTTATGCTTGTACTTGTTGAAATAATCATAAAGGTCATCAATGTTATGTTGAGGCTCCGCACCCTTTTGGTGTACCCGTCCAAGTAAAGTGTCTTCTGCCATGAAGTATCCTAAATAATAATAAGCTTCCCATTGGGCTTTATCAAAAAATTGATCGGAAGTCGATTCGTGTGGGAATTCTGCGTGATAAGTTTTGTATTTGTAACTTTCATAAAATGGAGAATCAGGATGTATTCGTTTAAGTCGACTTGGAGCGGTTACGGAAGATTTGACATAAACAAAAATTCCTACCTTACCTTTTTCCTCTTTTTTCTCTGTGAGTTGGATAATATCCGCTACGGCAAAATGTGTTCTAGAAAATCCACTTGAAGGTTGAGGTCGAATCACTTCTTCTGGAATTTGATCTTCTCTAAATCTTATCTCCAATCCCAACTCATTCCGTGCTCTTACCGTAAGGTTTTGTAAATCGGCGAATTCGAAATTTGGATCGGCGCCTCCGTCTACAGCAATGATTAATTTACATTTTCTACGTAGTAATTCAAAAACCGCTAAATTTTCTATATGACCGCCATCCGAAATATTAAGCATTCGATGTTTGGTATTTATTCCAAAAAATAATTCATAGAAGAAGTACTTGGGCCACCAAACAATTTTCTTCCATTGTACCTTTAAATTTTTATAACTTAACAAGTTGAGCTTCGATCTTTTTTGAATGGGCGCTAAACTTTCATTCTTTTCGATGCCTTCCACTTCGAGTTCTTGTTTTACACGTATTGGACTTAATGCCCAATATCCCAAGCGGAAATTGAATAGGGTAGTAGCTGCACTTAAAATGGCATTCGAGTATAAGCCCATACCTGGATTCACTGCGGCAGCAGAAATAGCCATTGCAGCAGGGAGCGTCATTTTTTTATAGTAATAATTATTAGAGGTTGATACATAACCTGTGAGTTTGGACCCACAAAAATAAGGAGATAGTAGAAAGTAATCTCCTGATTTTATGCCCATAATATTTTCATCATTCTGTCCACTTTGTAGATTCAGGCATGTGTTGATTAATGGATATGGAGCAGCAAAGTCCGTTTCATTTCCTTCGATGTTTGCAAGCTCGCCTAAGGCTACATTTTTATATTCACCTCCAGATTCCAAGAATGCATCGGCTAAACGTTTTCTATAATACCGATGTAAACTTAAAGCATTCGGATTGGCAAAGAAACCAGCAATGAACAAAGCAGCCAAGACGGAAAGTTGAATGATTTCATTACGACCAAATTGATAACCTTGGATGTTGAATTTTAAAAATAAACCATAAAGAAAAAATACTCCAATGCCTAATAAGACCAAGAGGCCAAATGCTGCTTTTGTTTTGTTTAACCAAAGTGAAATATCTAAGGAGTAATTATAAATGATGTTCAATACAAAATGTAAAAATACTAAAACGATAAAACCATAAAGTATAAACTTTCTAAACAAAATAATTGCCGTGTTAAATTGTTGTTGAGCCTCAGTGACTTCTCCTTGACTTCCGTCAAAACCACCAACAATATAATTCCAAAAAAAGATAATCGCAATCAGAGCGACTACAGGCCCAATCCAACTCATGACTAAACTGGAAGAATAAGAAACGAAGAGTAAAAAACGATTCCAAGTTTTGGTTAATCCAGTACCTGGAGTCATGTATTCACCTTTGGAGATCAAATGATCAATTCTGTTTTTTGTAAATAATTGATGAAATGGAGCTGAATTCTTTTTAGTCGACGAACAAACTTTAGAGAGTTTATTGTCATCTTCAATAGGCGTTTCTTTAGCTAATGCTTCACTGTTTTTTATCGTTGCTTGAAGGTAAGAACCTGCATAACCACCTCCAGAAACGGTAGAGATATAATCTGCTTTTTGAAGCAAACCATGTTGATTGAGATAACGTTGAAAACCGAGATTAATCGTTGCCGATCGAATACCTCCACCAGAGCAAGCCACACCAAAAAGATTGTCTTTGTTGGTTGGATCTTCTCCATTGTCTAAGAGTGCTCTACGCTTCATCAAAAATTCCATTTCCCTTTTTCGAATAAGGTCAAAATTTCTGGTATACTTGGGGTGTTTTTTCTTATCCATAGATGTCAATCTCAATTGAAAATTACTTGAATATAAGCTTTCTACATGAAAGTTTATGAAAACTTTAAGATTTATATTTGAAGACTAAGGAACGGAAGTGTGATTGTTTTAGTTGAATTAATATCCCTTTATTTTTTTTAATCCAAAACCAATAAGAATGAAAAAAGCATTTAGTTATGTTTTGTTTATGGTATTGATGAGTAATTGTTCGATTACCAAAAACCAAACAAAAGGGAAGGTATTGTCTGAAGTATTTGATACCACCATTAATTTTTCAATGGAGAATCGTCTAGTCGAGTTCCCAGTATTAGTGAATGGAGAATCGCGTAAAATGATCTTTGATACAGGCGCAGATTTTTCTTTAATCGCAAGAGAGCAATCTACAGGAAAGATCACCACCATTCATGGAGCGATGGGTAAAACGGTAGATTTGGGAAAAGAGATTGTGCCAAAAATCCAAATTGGAGATGTCGAATTTTTAAACACCCTAGCTTTAAACGGAAAGTTAGAAGGTATCGAACAAAAGATTAAAAATTTTGGTGGACTTATAGGACAGCCTATTATTGCGAAAGCCAATTGGCTGTTTGACTTTAAGAATAAAAAATTACAAATTTCCAATCAAAATGTAGTAGGTCCCAATTTTCAAGTTTTGCCAATTACTAGAGTAAAAGGAAGACCATATGTCGATCTTGTGATCTTAGGAGAAACCTATAAAGTAATCATTGACTTAGGTTCTTCTTCGAATTTATCAATTCCAAAACATTCTCCACTTGCTTTAGAAATAGAGAAAAAATACGAGATGCAAACTTCAGAAGAGGATATATTTTCTTTAGGAGGAATACAGCGGATAGAACAAAAGAAAGGAACGATTCCTGAAGTATCTATAGGAAATATTTTATTTGAAAATGTAGAGACGACCATTCAAGAAACGAGTCAAATTCGAGTAGGAATTAATTTCTTTAGGTCTGGTCTACTTTATATTGACAATACCAACCAACAATATCAATTTAAACCATTGGAATAGTGTAGCGATTTAAGATTCTACATTTTGTTTTTCAAAATAGGTCAATGCCATTCGTATTTTGTGGTAAGGGATTTCCTCATTTAAATCGCTATATAATGCTTTGAGATCTTTTTGATTTTTGGTAGCGTTTATGGTGTACTCGATTTTTTGATATTCTTCTTTAGTAAGGAAATCGAACACATTTATGTTTTCTCCGCTATCATAAAGATCCGCTAGATGAGAGAGGATGGTTCCTGTTTTTAAATTTCGTTCGGTAGCAATATCATTAGCCGATAAACCATTTTGGTAATATTGCAAGGTAAGTTTTTGGGTAGTTCCTGCTACGGTACTTCCTGTTTTATCTTTCTCTTTTAAATAGTCTATTATTTTCCCCATAAAAGCATCTCCATACAATTGAAGTTTACGTTCGCCGACACCAGCTATTTCTTTCATTGCGGCATCGGTGGTTGGTTTTTCAGCGGCCATTTCCATTAAAGAGGCATCGGTGAATACGATATATGGAGGCATGCCTTTGCTTTGGGCAATTTCTTTACGAAGTTGGCGTAGAATTTCAAACAACTCATCTTTAACCATTTGCCTTTTGGTTTTTGGTTTTGCCTTTTTCGTTCGAGTTTCCATTTTTTCTTTAATGGTAGATGGTTTAATGAGTGCTACTTTTTTGTTATTAAACAAAACTTCTTTACTAGTGTCATTGAGCTTGAGATTGAAGTGATCATCATAAGCGATATCAAATAAACCTAGATTGAGCATTTGGAGCATAAATTGTTGCCAATCGAAATAACTTAGATTACTTCCAGCGCCATAGGTTTTTATTTTATGTAAACCTCGATTAAGTATTTCTTGTTTGTTGGAACCACGTAGGACATCAATCAATAAATTCATACTGGTGGACTCTTTGGTTCTGGCTATAGCAGAAAGCGCTTTTTGTACGATAACGGTTCCATCAAATTGTTGAGGAGGGTTTTTGCAAACATCACAATTTCCACAATTTTCTTCTAGGTGTTCGTTGAAGTAACTGAGTAATATTTTTCTTCGGCAAATCATAGCATCTGCAAATTGCATCATCCGATTGAGTTTGGCCATCAACAATTCTTTCTGATTGCTTTCCTCCATAAATTTTCGAAGTAAGACAACATCTGCGAAGCTATAGAATAAGACCGTGTCACTATCTAAACCATCACGTCCTGCTCGCCCAATTTGTTGATAATAACTTTCAATGTTTTTGGGAAGATTATAATGAATGACCCATCGTACATTGGATTTGTCAATCCCCATTCCAAAGGCAATGGTGGCACAAATGATCGGCACATCATCTTGTACGAAAGCTTCTTGGGTTTTAGAACGTTGGTTAGGAGAAAGCCCCGCATGATAAGCTGCCGCTTTAATCCCTAAACCTTGGAGACGTTCGGCTAATTTTTCTGTTCCTTTTCTAGAAAGGCAATAAACAATGCCCGATTGTCCTTTTCTAGAAAGCACAAAATCTTTGATAATCTTAAAACGGTTTTTCCCTGGAAGTACAGTTAGACTTAAATTGGGGCGATTAAAAGAAGCAAGAAAAACCTGAGGATCATCCATTTGTAATTGCTGAATAATATCCTTCCTTGTGATTTTGTCTGCCGTAGCAGTAAGCGCCATAATTGGCGTACTAGGAAAGTTCTTTTTTAGTAATCCTAGTTGAGTATACTCTTGCCTAAAATCATGCCCCCATTCAGAAATACAATGGGCTTCATCAATAGCAAATAGGTTGATTTTTAATCTACGTAAAAAATCAATAGTATGTGGAGAAACTAATTTTTCAGGCGAAACATAAAGAAGACGAATCGTTTGGTCAATAGCTTCTTGCTCTACACGTCGCTGCTGTTCTATATCTAATGTACTGTTTAAATAAGCCGCAGGAATTCCATTGGAAATAAGGCTTTCCACTTGATCTTTCATTAGGGCAATTAAAGGAGAAACGACCACGCAAACGCCTTCCATTGTGATTGCAGGAATTTGAAAACACATAGATTTCCCACCACCTGTAGGCATAAGAACAACGGCATCTTTGTTTTGATAAATGGCCTGAATGACGTCTTCCTGCATAGGACGAAATTCATCATAACCGAAAAAATGTTTTAATGCGTTTTGTGCATTTTGTATGTTCATACCTTGTACTATTATTTTGTCTACTAACACAAAGGTAAGTAAAATGATTTAATTTTGTAAACTTTTTGTTTATACTTGATCTGAGTCTGTTTAAACAAAGGATGTTTTTTAGTAAATAAGTAAAAATAGTGTATAAAGCATCCCTTTCTTTTTTGCGAAGCCATGAAAAAAGAATACATTTCCGCTCATTGTCTGTTGTCTGACAAGAAAACCATTTCTTAGTTCACATATTTGTAAAATGAAATGTAAATATGCTTTCTAATCCACCTATAATTGATGTAATTATTCCTGCATTTAATGAAGAAAATGCAGTACAAAATGTGGTTGCAGAAATACCCAAAGATTTGGTTCGTGAAATTATTGTTTGTAATAATGGAAGTACAGATCAAACCGCAATTGTCGCAAGAGAAGCAGGAGCGACTGTGCTAGATGAACCTCAAAAAGGTTACGGACATGCTTGTTTGAAAGGCATGCAACATATCAAGGATAAACCCGAAAAGGAACAACCGGACATTGTTGTTTTTTTAGATGCGGATTATTCGGATTATCCAGAAGAAATGTATGATCTTGTAGCGCCAATTTTGAATGACGAAATGGATATGGTGATTGGATCAAGAGCATTAGGGGAATTAGAAAAAGGATCAATGACGCCCCAACAAGTCTTTGGAAATTGGTTAGCTACCAATTTAATTCGCTTATTTTATAAATATGATTTTACAGATCTTGGACCTTTTAGAGCCATTCGATATGATCGTTTAATTGAATTGGACATGCAAGATAAAACCTATGGTTGGACGGTAGAAATGCAAGTGAAGGCCGCGAAGAAAAAATTTAAATGTACCGAACGTGCGGTTCGATATAGAAAGCGAATAGGTAAGTCAAAAGTTTCTGGAACAGTGAAAGGAACGATCTTAGCTGGGCATAAAATTTTATGGACCATTTTTAAATTATTATAATTAATCAATGCACCTCATCCCTTATATATTACTTTTGGTTTACAGCTTAGCGCTATTGTATATTACGGTGTATTGCTTAATGCAAATTCATCTGTTGTATTACTACACGCGATATGGTGAAAAAGCGGTATCTCCATTGCCTGAAGGGCCTTCCGAAGAAAAAGATTGGCCAATGGTAACTATTCAGCTTCCTATATTTAATGAGCGATTTGTGGTGGAACGTTTGTTGAAAAGTATCATTGCTTTAGATTATCCAAAAGATCGGATGGAGATTCATGTGTTGGATGATTCAATTGATGATACGGTGGCTATTGCGAAGAAGAAAGTAGAAGAATATTTCAACCAAGGATATCAAATAAAACATATTCATCGAATAGATCGAACAGGATTTAAGGCGGGGGCTTTGAAAGATGCGATGCCTGAAGCCAATGGAGAATTTATCGCCATTTTCGATGCAGACTTTTTGCCGAATTCTAATTTTTTAAAAAAGACTATTCCCCATTTTCAAGATGAAAAGATTGGTGTAGTGCAAACGCGTTGGGAGCATATCAATAAAAATTATAGCTTGTTGACTCGCTTACAGGCTATGCAATTGGATGTGCATTTTTCTATAGAACAAAAAGGACGTTTAGCGGGGAATTGTTTGTTGCAATTTAATGGTACCGCAGGCGTTTGGCGTAGAACAACCATTGATCAAGCTGGTGGTTGGGAAGCTGATACGTTGACGGAAGATTTAGATTTAAGTTATCGAGCGCAGCTTAAAGGTTGGAAGATTATTTATTTAGAAAAAATAGGTTCTCCATCAGAATTGCCCGCAGAAATGAATGGCTTAAAATCACAGCAATTTAGATGGCAAAAGGGAGGTGCAGAAACAGCCAAAAAGATGTTGCCTACAATTTGGAGATCAGCCATTCCGCTTCGACAAAAAATGCATGCGACTTCGCATTTGTTGGGAAGTTCTATTTTCGTTTGTGTATTAATTTCTGCGGTTTTGAGCGTGCCCTTAATGCTTATGATGGAGCGCATTCAGGTGAATATGTCTTATGCTTATGCGTTTTATTCCGCAGTCATTTGTATAATTATTGTTTATTATTTTGCGAATGTTCAAGCATTAAGAGGAGAAGAGTCATACGGTCGATCTTTATTTAAATTTATTTTTCTTTTTCCCATCTTTTTGTGTTTATCTATGGGACTGTCATTACATAATACGATAGCTGTAGTACAGGGTTATTTAGGGAAGAAAAGTGCCTTTGTACGAACGCCTAAATTTGGCATTCAAGGTTTGGCCGATACCTTTAAAAAGAAAAAATATTTAGCCACAAAAATAAGTTGGGTTACCATTTTTGAAGGAGGGATGTCTATCTTCTTTTTAGTCGCCGCTTGTTGGGGATATTTTGTAATCAATCAAACGGCATTTCTGGTTTTTCATTTAATGTTATTCTTTGGTTTTGGAGGGATCTTTTATTATTCCATTCGTCATTTAGATTTTCGATAATGAAATAAAAAGCCTAGATTAGGTTATGGGAAATCCTAAATGGAAATCTTGGGTTTGTGGTCTACTCTTTATCCTCTTGACTTATGTTTTTGCAAGTCAATTTAGTCAAGGTGATGTTTATGGAATAGTGGGCGTTTTTAGTATATGGATGGTTCTTTATCTTTGGTTTAATAAAAAAGCATCTACGCAAGATTGGTTAATTCCTGGGTTGTCAATCGCTATTTTTCTTCGTTTATTCTTAATTGTTTTTGAACCGAATTTATCCGATGATTATTTTCGGTTTATCTGGGACGGACGTTTGAGTTTGCAAGGTGTAAATCCTTTTGCTTATTTACCTTTTGATTTAATTCAAATGGGAAATGAAGCTGGAGTAAACGTAGATGTAAAATTATATGCCCAGCTCAATTCACCCAAATATTACACAGTTTATCCAATAGTAAATCAATCTATTTTTGCGTTCTCTGTGTGGTTGTTTCCAGAAGGAATATTAGGCCCTATGTACATAATGAAGAGTTTCTTTTTTCTTGGAGAAATAGGCACCATTTGGTGTACACTTCAACTCCTAGATCATTTTAATAAACCGAAAAGTTTAGTATTACTTTACGCCTTAAATCCATTAATTGTATTAGAGAGTTATCATAATTTGCATTTTGAAATATTGATGATTTTCTTTCTTGTTTTAGGTTTTTATTTTTTAGTATTTAAAAATTGGATCTGGGCGGTTTTGCCATTGTCGCTAGCCGTGGCCACGAAGATTATTCCTTTAATGTTTTTCCCCTTTTTAATAAAAAGAATGTCTTGGAAAACCTTGATCTCATTTTCACTCTGTGGATTTATTATACTCGTGCTTTTATTTAGTCCCATTTTTTTTAACGCACATGGGAGTAATTTAGGATCAAGTTTAGATTTATATTTTCAACGATTTGAATTTAATGCGAGTATTTATTATTTCTTGCGTTTTATAGGATTTCAAATAGCAGGGCATAATTTGATTGCGGTACTTGGGCCATTATTGGGCCTTATAGCAGGAATATTGATTTTATTATTAGCTTGGAAACATAAAACAATAGATTGGAAAAGTTTACCTTCTTTATGGATGTTTGCTATGACCATTTATTTGATCTTTGCAACAACGATACATCCTTGGTATCTTTCCATTATTATTTGGGCCATGTTATTTACACCCTTTCGATTTCCCATACTTTGGTCTTGGTTGATTATGTTTACTTACGTAAATTATAGCTTTGTCAATTACCATGAAATGATCGAAATAATGCTGATTGAATATATTTTACTTTTTAGTTATTTATATTGGGAATGGAAAAAACATAATTTTAAAAAAGAATTGGTCTAGGTTAATTGGTAAATTAAACTTTTCAACCTTGTCGAGTAGCAGACATTATTTATTTTTTATTTGAAAGTGTAAAACTAGAATGCAAAGAAAAACGTTATTCATTAAACCAAAGTTAGTAACTATGAAAAATATAAGTTTCATTTTTTTGGCAAGTTTATTTCTTTTTATGACCTCCTGTTCTTCGGGTGATCCTATAGAAAGAAAATTGCCAGAGGTGGTCAATAAGCCTGAAAAACCATCTACAGAAGACTCAAATGAAAAACCTGATCTCATAGAAGAGGATAGTCTTACTATGGTGCTTGACGAAGAAGAAGTGACTAAGGAAGGCAAAGAAGTAAAAGAAGAAATAGTAGGAGATAAATCTAAACCTACGACCACTAAACCCAGTGTTAAACCAACGAATACTTCTACGACTCAACCCACAAATAATGTAGAACAAACTACAGTAGTGGAAGAGGTAGACGTTGCCTCACCTCCACCACCACCACCGCCAAGACCAGTGGTGCCAGAACCAGAGGAAGAAGAAGTTGAAGTAGAAGAAGTGGTGGAAGAAATCGTAAATAAACCTTCTACTCCAGCACTTTCGCATAGTATTTGGGATGGACTTTTAAAGAAGCATGTAAGTGCTGCTGGAAAAGTGAATTATAGTGGTTTTGTTCAAGACAAATCAAAACTCAATGCCTATCTTCAAATTTTAGAAAAGAACCCACCAAATAGTAATTGGGGACGTAATAAAACCTTAGCGTATTGGATCAATGTGTATAATGCACATACCGTAAAATTAATCGTGGATAATTATCCAATCTCTAGTATAATGAAACTAGACGGAGGAAGTACTTGGATGAAAAAACGAGTTAAAATTGGTACGAATATTTATTCTTTGGATCAAATTGAAAAGCAGTTGTTGATTAAAGCCTTTAACGAGCCTCGGGTACATTTTGCAGTAAATTGTGCCGCAAAATCTTGTCCCTCTTTACTCAATAAAGCTTGGACAAGCACCAATTTAGAATCTAATTTTGAACGACAAACGAAGCAGTTTATCAACAATTCTAACTTTAATAAATTAAATGGAAAATCTGCCGAGTTATCTAAAATATTTGAATGGTATGCCGCAGATTTTGGCAATGTGATTTCTTTTATTAATCGCTATGCGAATAGTCCCTTAAAATCGAATGCTAAGTTATCCTATCTCGAATATAATTGGAACTTAAATAATTAAGCGTTTAGTAAAATAAACAGTTTGTTCTCCATTAACAGGTCAATATGAGTAATCATATTGACCTGTTTTTGTGAAGGAGAATATTTAAAAAAACATAGTACCATTATAACGATTTGCGACCTACAATCTTCTAGGCCGTTTGTTCTACGTGAGCGGTATATTATTTTTTTTATTTAAATGTATTTTCCTCGTATTTGTAAACCTTTGAAAAAGGGGATATTCTGTTTTTAAAAAATGGAAGACATTAATTCTATTCTGTATGTGATCGTTCACGGTTTTAGAGTTGATATGGTTAAAATTATTAATGTCTTGTTTTTTTTTTTCTTTAAAATATTGTCACAGATTTGGCATTTGGGAAAAAATAAAAATCTCCAAAGAAATCATATTTGTAAAGCAAATCAAATCAAACTTTATTAATTAAATTTTAGAATATGTTGAAGGCAAATACTAAATGGATTTTAATCCTTTTCTTTTTAGGATGTATGTTTAAAATGGAGGCGCAAGTAAAAATTGCCGCTGAATCTGATCTTTCTACAGTGGATCCTTCCGCTGCATTAGAGATTAAATGTAATGATAAAGGATTATTAATTCCTAGACTAACAGAAGCAGAAAGAGATGGCATTGCCTCTCCTGCGGAAGGCTTAATGGTTTATAATAAAGACCGTAAACGTTTAGAACGATATGATCAACCCAACACTCGATGGGCAAAAGCAGGAGAAATTACTAAAGGAACAGCTGTAGAAATGACAGCAATGACGGATAGTAAAATGGCTAAGCCTGGAGAACTTTTTTATAATTCTACAGACAAAAAACTTTATGTAAATAAAGCAGCAGCAGAAACAGATACTCCTGTTTGGGCAGTCAGCGAAGATGTCAAAGAATTTCCAACCAAAGCTGCTTTAGATGCAGCAACTCCAACAACAGGAGAAATTGCAAAAGTTGGATATCGTCGATACATCGGTACGCCTGATGGTAAATGGGCAAAGGTTTCTACTAAGCGACCATATGCTAATAAAGCGGCTATTGATGCAGATTTAGCCAACTTAGAAGAAGGAGATGTAGTCGTCGATTCTTCTACAGGAAAAGAATATACCAAAATTGGTACTGGTTTAAAAGAAACTCCTTCAATCGCAAGTTATGCAACAAAAGCTGCAATGGATGCAGTTACTCCAACCGCAGGTGATC
>JAHDCJ010000096.1:0-1846 GCA_020629935.1 Saprospiraceae bacterium
AACCAACAAAAAACCCCAACCCTTATTAAGCGTGTTTAAGGATCGGGATTTAGAAAAGGAAATAGATTGATTGATATTATATTACGTTTAGTATATCACCAATTCCTTATTTTTTATTGAAAATATAATTCAGAAATTGCTACGTCTTTTGGATACTTCTTACCTTTAACCGTACTCAAAACTTCTACGTTGATGGTTCGACTTTCATGCGCTTTTTTAAATCGATAACGCATTTCTCCTCTATGCTTCTTTAATCGAATCAACTCCGTCTTTCCATCATCAAAAGTAATTCTTAATGTCGCTGGTCTTCCATTTTCAATCCAACGATCATAGCCACTTCCTTTCTTGTCATAGCCTGCATTAATCACTACATACTTAAACGACTTCGCGGTATTAAAAGAATAGACAATGCGCTTCTTATTATTTTTTCTATGTACTACCCAAGCCGTATTCGGATTACCATCCACTAGATATTTCGGGCCATAATTTGTTTTTGAAGAAGAAGCTTCCACCCATCGTAAATCGGCCATGATTGAACGAATACTTGTAGGTTTTGGAGCATTCGATTTTGTGGTATTAAATTCCAAACCCGAAATACAAACTTCATTTTTAAATCGTTTTCCAGTATTCCATTTCAATACTTGAAAAGTAATTTTTTGACTTCGATGTTTCTTCTTCAATTTATATTCTTTCCACCCTCGTTGATCCGAAATCTTGATCAATTCATGTCCATCGTCGAAACTTACTTTCACTAAACTTGGTCTAGCATTTTCTTTCCAAAGATCACGTCCACCTAAAGCTTTTCGATAACCTGGATCAATACGCATCGACTCAAAAATCAATGCTTTTTTATATTTATACTCCACGGTCTTTTTCCAATCCGTTGGTTTAATTACCCAAGCCGTTGTTTCATTTTGATCAATCAAATTTTGTGGGCCGTACAAATGATTTTTTTGATCTAAGACCGAACTTGCCAACAAAGATTGGATAAACGAATTTCCATCATTCGAGCTGTTTTGTCTATAATCTCGAATGCGCCGCCTAAGTTCTTGCCGACTCAATCCATTATGAATAATTTCTTTTCGCCAAAAATCTGCCGCTTGCGGATGAAGATAATTTCCTTCCACAGCCAATAGACGTTGTGGAATTTTATCCATCACCACAAGCTTTGATCCAAGCGGTAAAGCCGCTGCCAAATAAGCAATATTTTTTGTTCCTTTTTGAGGTTGATAAAGTGTACCATCTAATATCCGCATACAACCTAGCGTTTGATGTACTCGCCCACCATGAATCGCAATCGCTCCTCCTGTTCGCCCTGCATTCCGATCTAAAGCATTTGGATAATCTACGGGGAAACTCCAACCTCCAAATTTATCGTCTAAAGGTTTGGTCAATTTTTGCGTAACTTTATACACACCTGTAGGTGTACGTTTATCTCCTTCAAATCGTTTATCAATACCATTTAGTCCATAAGTGGTTGGAAATTTCCGAACCACTTTGGTTCCTTTAGCTTGAATATCTAACAGATAGGCATGTCCCCAAGTATGGTTATCTTGGACATTAAATATCAGGTATTTTTCTGCTTTTAAGTGTGGTGTTCCCATCAGTATGATTCCTAGTGTTAGCCCAGATAAAAGGGGCTTTATTCGCTTAATCATAGCCGATGTTTTTATTACAAAATAGGGTAATCAAGTAATGCACAAGATTTAAATATGCAAGTCCATCTTGTGATTTCCTTATGGCTTGGTGTGTTTACTTTAATACGTTAAACGCTTGTCGTTTATTGTTTGTCATTTTAAAAAATATTATTGCCACTATATCCATAATATTTCAATCATAGTGCCAA
>JAHDCJ010000096.1:1946-15610 GCA_020629935.1 Saprospiraceae bacterium
TTAGGTAATCACATTGATATCAAAACCAATAATATCTCGCCAACCTTCACTTTCTGCTTGATCGCTTAGATGAAAAGGGGTTACGTGATGCCAAAGATCAGTTCCATAAATTAACTCATCTCTTGAATCTCCTTGAAAGATAAATTCGCCAGGGGCTAATTGATGTTGAAAAATGACTTCTTTATTTCCTGCTTCCGTTTTTTCAATCACTTGACTTGCGCCACCATCTACATTGATACGATTAATGACTAATGCAGAAATAATAAAATCGGCACCATCTTCATGCGCACCTTCAGGCGAATTATCTCCTGGTTTTTTGGGTGTCGCTTTCACGCTCATAAAGTGCGCCGTCATCCGAACGCCTTTAGCTTTTGGTCGGACTTCTTTAACAATCTTTGCTACAGCTTTCATGAGTTGAGCAAAGGCTTCATTCTCTACATGATGACTTGGAGATTCTTCAAAAATTCGAGGCCAAGATCTAAAATCATTGGGATCTAAACTTTGTTCAAACTGATCGACGAGTTCACGTGTCAAGGTAGGTTCTTCATCGATTTGATCGATTAAAAACTGTGCAATAGATCTTCGTCGCCAAGGTTTAATGGCGTCGAAATCTTTTCTTTGAGTTGGAGAAAGACGATCGAGCCAAGATTCAAAAGCGACTAGTCCAATTTCACCTACAAAGTAATTTTTAAAGTGTTGATGAATTTGATCTGCTTCTTTTGGAAAAATTTCTTTTAAAAATTGAATTTGAATTCTTCTTGGATCATAGAGGTCCCAAGGTAATTCTTTAAAAAATTCGCTATAGGCTTCTAGAAAATTATTTTGGTCTAAACCAATGTCATTTAAGCTTGCAATTCGGATGGGCGATTTGATCGTCCGATTCACTAATTTTGAAATTTCTTTTTCTGTAATTGGCATGCTTAAATCTTTCATGCAAACAATTTAATTAGCTTATCTTAGAATTGCAAATTTCGTTTAGCTTATTTCATTATTTCAAATTTTCCTTTAACTTCAAATATAAGTCTAATCTAACCTCGGGCATTTTATCTTTGTTTTTATAAATATCAAGAATTCTTTTTTCATCCCAAGGATATTTCATCCAATTTTTCTTTTTAATTTTATTATCTCCTCTAAAATATAATTGAGTAATTAACTCTTGATGACGCGCTGATTCATGAATTAAATAATGGATATGTTTAGGTCTTCCTTGGTATGGAGGAGGGACGAATGTCTTGAACCAATATTCACCATTTTCATTAGTAAATAATTTCCCTCGACATCTAAACTTGTCAGATTTCATATCATAGCGTCTCCGATGATCACAATGCCAAACATCAAGTTCAATATTACTTAAAGGTGTGGTACAATCATTTCCAAAAACTTGTCCAACCACTTTTAATGGAATTTCAGATTTGTTTCCTTTATAAGTCAAATCATTTCGCTTAGGTGCATTTTTTCTAAAAAATGGTCCTAGCATATCCGAACTTGTTGCGCAGTTCGTTGATATCATATCATTTTCTTCAATTAACTTGAACCCTGTGGTGGATACCGCAAAAGCAGTTAATCCAAGGAATTTAATGAATTTTCTTCTTTCCATTGGTACGTTTTTTATATTTGAATAAAATTTACAGCACAGCCTATCCCCTTCTTATAGAGCAAAGAAGCTAGGCGAAATCACAAAGAATTATGGGGTTGGTTTTATAAAAAATAAAGGCATTAAAATTTATAAACCTATTTTATTTACCTCCATTATAATTCGAAATCGGTATTCTCTGGTTGTTCTTTAATAGGTGTTTCAAAAGGTGTTATTGGTGTTTCAGAATCAACAACTTCCATACTAATATCATCAATCCAAACTCGTCCTTTACCTGTAAGAGATACTCCGTAATTTATATATTGTGCTTTCTTATGTGCATCAATAATTACACTAAATAATTGCCAATCATTGGTACCAGAAATACCATGATTCGTATTCGAATGACATTGGTAACCTCCATGTCGATATTTCTTTCCTATAATTTCTAAAAACAGCCGAGCACTTCCCTCTACGTTTTCAGACTTAAGATATCCCGTGAGACGTACCCGCTGACCAGCAAATGCAGTAGCATTAATTTGCTGCACTAATTTGGCACTTCCATCGGTATAAGAATCTTTGGTAGCTAAAAAAGCAGAAGCACTTCCATTGTATTTAACTTCATTATCAATACCTGCTTCGAAATGATTGCTTTTACAGCCCTTCTTAGACCATCCTTTTGGAAGCGGGTTGTGAATAGAAAAACTACAGAAACAAAACAGGAAAATAGAGGCGATTAAAGACAAAATGAAATTTTTCATGATTATATTTTTTAAGGTTTTAAAATTTGATTCTAACATATAGCTTGGGTATTAAGACCGTATTTTACGTTCTTTCCAACACTGAATAATGATTGATTGATTTAAAAGCTGTTTAAAATTATCTTACGATCTATAGGCCGCATAATTTAAATAACTTCTTAATGATATTCTTGGCCTTGGTTATCTTTTTGAGTGTAGAAATGTTTTACTTTTTCATCCTTGACCACAAAACCAATTTTGAGTTTTTTGAAGTTTTTAATTAAAATATCTGCATTGGATTTTCTACCTGGATAACAATTCTCTTTTAGACTAATACATAACCGAATAAGTTGCTTGGTTTTATTACTTCGTCGGGTATCATGACAAAAGAATAAGGGTAAGTTTTGCTTTTTTAATTCTTCTTGCAATTGACTCATTTCAGCGTAGGTAGAAGTCGCTAAAATTTCAAATTCATACGTTCCATCTTCTATTAATGGTTCATATTCATTCGATTCAAAATCTTCAATAATCTTGGTTGAAAGACCTTCTTCTAGAATTAAATTAGGGAGCGTGTCAATCTGTGGTGCTTCTATGAGTCGACCTTCTGTAGTGGCTAGTAATTCTGTTGAATTGATCATTTTAGTAGAACTAACTTCTTGGTTATTTTTCAAAACGTCCTCTTTAGGAAAACTCTCCGTCGATTTTATTTCTAGTAGAATAGGTTTTGTATTTTCTTTTTCCTTTTGACTTGGTACATCTGCAATTTCCAAAGGCTTTTCCTCTTTTAATTCAGCTAATTCTTGAACGAATGCTTCTGCGCTATTCGACTTTTCTACTACCGCCTCCAAAGGAATTTCTTTGATTATATTTTCAGTCTTTGCTTCTACATTTTCTTTTGTGGGAAGCTCTGCAACAAGCACAGATGTCTTCATTGGATTACTTTGCAATACCATCCATAAAACAACCGTTGTAGTTACTAGTCCAAAGCTGATCAAACCCCAATTTAACCCAGACCACCATACCGTTTTGGGTGGAATAGGCCCTAGTGTCAACACCATCTTTTCCACTTGCGAAAAAGGAATTTCGATTGGCTGTTTCCGAATCGCTTCAAAGGTTTTTTCTATGTGATTTGCTTTTTTCATCTTATAATAAAATAGAACTTACCCAATGGTATTTTGGACTAAATTTATAACTTGGTTTATCATCTAATAATAATACTTTCAGTTGTTGTCTTGCTCGACTAATTCTAGTTTTGGTAGCCGACAAACTACTCTTTTGTATTTCACTAATTTCTTTCATTTTAAACCCTGAAATTTCAAATAAAATCAATGCTTCCTTTTGCTTGATCGGCAATTTATTCATGGCTTGGTATAAAAGATGAATATCCATTTTCGTTTCAGCATCCAGACTTCGATCTTCTATTTTTTTTAAATCCAACTCATGTAAAGTGCCTTTAAATTTTTGTCTTCGATGCACGTTGCGAATCAAATTATTAGCGACCCCAATCATAAATGACAACAACTTATTTTTATCTTTTATTTGATCAAATTGTTCAAGAGTAATAACAATCGTATCGTTAACCAAGTCGGCAGTATCAAGTATACCATAGGCATGACTACTACAATAGCGCACAAACGAAGCGTGTATGGCTTTATAGCGAGTTAGAAAAAGCGTATGATTTTGATTACTTGTCATTAAAATCGGCTTATAAATAAATTTCGTTACATAAGATAGTAACTTGAACAGAGAAAAGGTTACATGAGATTAGATATTTTTTTTCTTATGGATAAAAAAAGTGTATTTAAATTCCAAGATAAACTGTTTATTTACTCTTATGACCTTTCTACTCACTTTTTATACAAAGCCTATTATGCCTTAGGATTTCATCTTATTTTTGTAGTGCTCCCTTCAAACAAATGATGTGATTAAAAGTGATAAAGATGAATTGGAAGGCGTGGATGTATTTTACAAGAAATGAACGAAATGGAATTATAGTCCTTTTATTTTTTATGGGATTGCTTTACAGCAGTTCTTATTGGTTATCCATATTTCATCCCCAAACACTACCTGACTTTTCGGCTTTGGAAGCCAAAACTAGCACAAAGGAAGTTATTCCTATTTCATTAACTACTTCAAAAAAATCAAATCGGCCTAAGTCTAAGCCTCATAAAAAGGAAACCTATTCTCCCAAAGTTACCAAACCCCAAACTACCTTATTTAATTTCGACCCCAACCATATTTCAAAAGATCAATTATTAACATTAGGTTTTCCTGAAAAAGTGGCAAGTCGATTACTTAATTACCGAACCAAAGGCGGGACGTTTAAGAAGAAGGAAGATTTGGGAAAAATTTATGGCTTAGACGAATCCCTTTATCAAAAGCTATTGCCTTTTATACAAATCACCGTTAAAGAACAAGTAAAAAAAGAAATTCCCATAAAGGATACCATAGTTTCCAATACTTGGAAAAAAGATAAAAAAGAGTTCACTCCAAAGAAGAAGATAATTTTGGATATTAATATCGCTAGTGCCAGTGATTTTCAATCTTTATATGGAATAGGTCCAGTATTATCCGAGCGCATAGTAAAATTCCGAGAGGCTTTAGGCGGATTTGTTGCCATAGACCAAGTAGGAAGTATTTATGGTTTAGCGGATAGTACTTTTCAAGAATTAAAACCACAACTCACCTACACGCCCATTCCCGTTCAACAAATGGATATTAATCACTTGCCATTGGATAGCTTAAAAAAGCATCCTTATATCGATTATAAAACCGCACGTGCCATCGTAAATTATAGAACCCAACATGGGCTTTACCGCCATCTCGATGATTTATTAAAAATTCATATTATCAAGAAAGAGTTACTAGAAATGCTTGGGCCTTATATAGCGTTTAAAGAAAATCAATGAGTACGATTTCTAGATTTTCCTTACTTAAAGTCTTAAAAAACAGATTATTTAACATTTTACCGCTTATTCCTCGATATTTTTGGGAAGTAAAGGTCATTTATTAAAGTAAAAAGTATAATTTTGCATACTTTAAATAAATTACTTAACGATTTAGTGTTTGGGTAAAATCCTCACAAACTTTATTTAGTTTGAAAAAGTCCAAATCACTTACGACCTCAATAGATATCATTATGGAAGCTCCAGTTACAAACCCAACTGATTTAGATATGATCGCGCAAACAGTCCGTGATTTCGCTGAAAAACATATTCGTCCTTATGTGATGGAATGGGATGAAGCACAACATTTCCCTGTAGAAACAATGAAAAAATTAGGAGAAATGGGATTTATGGGCGTTTTAGTTCCTGAAGAATATGGAGGATCTGGCTTAGGATACCAAGAATATATTACAGTCATTGAAGAAGTAACTAAAGTTTGTAGTTCGGTTGGCTTATCACTTGCTGCACACAATTCACTTTGTACTGGACATATCTTAGCCTTTGGTAATGAAGAACAAAAACGAAAATATCTACCTAAATTAGCAACTGCAGAATGGATCGGTGCTTGGGGTTTGACCGAAGCAAATACAGGATCAGATGCGGGAAGAATGCAATGTGTAGCTGAAAAAGATGGCGATTATTATGTAATCAATGGCTCTAAAAACTGGATTACGCACGGAAAATCAGGTGATGTAGCGGTAGTGATTGTTCGAACAGGCGAACTATTAGACAGTCATGGAATGACTGCTTTTATCGTAGAACGAGGAACTCCAGGTTTTAGCGGAGGAAAAAAAGAAAATAAATTGGGCATGCGTGCCAGCGAAACCGCAGAAATGGTATTCGACAATTGTCGAATTCACAAAAGCCAAATGCTTGGTAATGAAGGAGAAGGTTTTATTCAATCTATGAAAATACTAGATGGTGGTCGGATTTCGATTGCTGCATTATCTTTAGGTATTGCGAAAGGATCTTATGAAGCTTCCGTCAAATACTCTAAAGAACGTCAACAATTTGGACAACCCATTGCCAAATTTCAAGCTATTGGATTTAAATTGGCAGACATGGCGACCAAAATTCAAGCGGCAGAGTTATTAACTCGTAAAGCAGCTGACCTAAAGAATGCAGGAAAAAAAGTAACGACTATGTCTGCAATGGCTAAATACTTCGCTTCTGAAACTTGTGTGGAAGTAGCTACCGATGCCATTCAAATTCATGGTGGATACGGATATACCAAAGAATTTCCAGTAGAAAAATTCTTTAGAGATTCTAAATTATGTACCATTGGAGAAGGAACTTCAGAGATACAAAAGCTAGTCATTTCACGAAATATTTTAAAAGACTAAAATAATTCGTTCAAATAATAAACACTATGAATAAGCGCCTCAACAATAATGTTGGGGCGCTTTTGTATTTAGGTTAGCACCAAAGGCATGAACCCTCTATATATAGGTAAACCCTGTCTAATAGATATTAAACAGGGCCAACACAAAGCAAATACAGGTCATAGGGTTCCTTAAATCTTTATGCTCAAAACGATATTAAGGATATATAATACGAAGTCGATTGGTATACACTATCCGCACGAATGAAAAATCATTCGCTTTGGTTTTCTCTATGCTTAAGTGATATACAACGCTCTACGGTTATAGTAGTAATTAGTACTAGGCACATTCATTTTACCAAGAAAAACCTCATTAGAAACATTACGAACAATATCCAATTCCTCTACGATGTAATTCAAGCCACTGGTAAACAAAGAAGCAGATTCCTCTTTTTTACTTCTAGCCAAATTATTCATTAGGGTATTAGAATTTTTATTTCTCATGTTCAATAAGTCGATGTTTTTTTTCGTTGGAAGGTAAGTACCTCTTCGTTTCGAGTACAAGTTTACGATGGAATTTCTTTTTTATAAAACAAAAAAAAATGCATTATCTAACACCAAACGAGTAACTTAACTTTAAATTGGGAGGCTTTTATCCTCATGATGCCTTAACTTAGTTAAATAAATGATTGCTCCAAAAACAACATCTTCTAAGAAAAGCAAAGGGCTATTTTCGATCATAGCCTTATTGACACTCGCATTTTTTTCCTATAAAATGCTGATGTTAACCTTGCCCTATACTTCAGGTAAATGGGACATTGATTTTTTAAGAACCAAACAAGACATCGTAGCTACAGATTATTGGAGGTATGCTTTTTATATACATATTTTCTCTGCCATTTTTGTCTTAATCGCAGGAGCCACTCAATTTTCCGCCTGGATTCTACGTCAATATCCAGTAGTCCATCGATGGATAGGCAAACTCTATGTAATCAATATTTTAGTTATTACGGGGCCTGCCGCTTTAATTATGGCTTTCCATTCGAATGGAGGACTTTGGGCGCATATAAGTTTTGTATTATTGAGCATACTATGGTGGTTTTTTACTCTTCAAGCCTATTTATCAATCCGTAAAAAACAACTAATACGACATGGCGATTTTATGTTACGGAGTTATGCATTAACACTTTCTGCGATTACCCTAAGAATCTACATGGTACTATTTGGTCATTTTGAAATGGACCCGATTGTACGCTATACCTTAATCGGTTGGTTAAGTTGGACCATAAACCTCGGGCTGGCTGAACTTCTCATTTATTTAGGCTTTTCCAAACGACTTATCGAAAAGATGCGAAGAGCATCTAGGCATCCATCCTCATAATCCAAATTTTGGCATTAATTTTTCTATACCAATAGAGCAAGTATGTTTTCACCAGATTCGTTTTTTGTTAAAGAAAGTAAAACAAATACATTCCATGAGAACAATCGCTTAGCATTTTGTATTTTTGCAATCCCCATTCACGAATATCGACATACAATGAAAAATATTTTTTCTGTTTTATTCTTTTCGCTATTGGCTTTTCCACTACTCGCTTCAGAAACGAGTTTTACTGTAGAAATAAAGAATCCTACAAGTACTCAGTTTAGTCTTTCGTTTATTGACAATATTGTTTCTGATGAAGAACGCGGATATTTATTTAATCTTAAAGAAGGAAATCGTTCGGAATTTGTGCTTGATTTAGAAAAAGGAAGAATACTAACTTTACGATATGAAAATCAATCCTTTTCATTTTTTGCAAAACCAGGAGATCGTCCTGCCATTGTATTTGATGCCCTAAACATTTCAAATACCATTCGTATTTCTGGAGCAGATCGAGGAAGTCAAGCTATGGCGAAATTAGATCCCGCCATCTTCGGAGCTATGAATAATCAAGATTATATTGAGCAGTTTATGCCTGCAAAATATAGTGAGCCTATTGTTCGTAATGCAGAAAGTCTATCGGAATCAGAGTATATGGCTTATGTAAAAAGATTGCGTTCTAACGCTGAATCTAAGATTAGTTCAAGTGGTGCAGGTTCCAATTTGGCTAGTTTGATGCGGAGTGAAGTAAAATATAATGCAATGGCTCATCAATTATTATATTTTCAAATTAATTCTTTTAAGTATTATGATCCGGCAAAGATCAAACAAGCTGCTACGAAATATGGTTTATTAAATAGTGCGTCATCTAGCCATGTAGAATCTGATGCGTACCTACGTTATTTATCTGCTTTATGTACTTATTATAAAAGTCAAGAGCCTCGTAATCCACAAGGTGACGAATTTACATTTTATCAAATTATTCAAAACAAAATCACTGGCCGTCAAAAAGATTTGATGCTTGCTCGATTATTTTTCAATACCTATCGTTATGGTCATGACGAATTGCCTAAAACGCATTATGCTAAATTCAGACGAACGACAAATTATAAAGAGTACACCACTTTTTTAGATGACTTTATGGGCTCCAACATGAAGTTTGATGAAGATGGTCCTGCTCCAGTATTTACCCTACCTGACACCAATGGAAAAATGGTTTCTTTAACCGATTTTAGAGGCAAGGTCGTGTATATTAGCTTTTGGGCGACTTGGTGTAAACCTTGTCTAAAAGGCTTCGAAAAGTCGTATTACATGCGTAAAGAATTGGAGAAAAAGGGAGTTGTATTAATAAATATTTCCGTAGATAAAGATCCAAAGGTTTGGAAGGAAACCATGCAACGGGTAACGATGCCAGGCGTCAATTTACTCGCTCCGATTAAAGAAATGCAAACCTTATATGACATTACCTCTTTACCTGTTTATCATATTGTAGACAAAGCGGGTTATTTCACTTACTTATCCGAATCGAATAGAGATATTTTAGCGGAATTTCAACGATTAATTTCTGAATAATCGCTTAATCCTCCTTTTGGATAATTGCTGTTACTTCAATCTCTATGACTAGGTCAGGATGGATCAATTGATTGACTTCAACCATGGTAGCAGCAGGTCGAATGGCATGTAGGTATTTCCCATGTACGCTGCCAATAGCCTCCCAATCATTCATGTTGGTTACAAACATTCGTGTACGTATAATATCGTTCATGGAAGCCCCTGCTTCCTGTAGTGTTTTATTAATTTTTTCAAAAATGAATGCAGTTTGTAATGTTGCATTTCCTGGAGCTACAATTTGATCTCCATCCATTGCTGTGGTACCAGAAATTTCTATCTGGTTTCCAATGCGAATGGCCCTTGAATAACCGACTGATTTTTCCCAAGGAGTTCCAGAGGAAATGAATTGTTTTTTCATGATCATTTATTATGAAATTATTCAGTAACATCAAACGAGTAAATAAGATACATTCTTATACGAAGAAAATTTATGTTTTTGCTTATGCAACAATTCTAAATTTACACTCGTAATCTATAACAACATTCATTTTAGCCCTCTTAGCTAAAATTCAATTATTACCTCTCTTTTTTAATCGTTTGATTATATTTTATATCCCCAAAATAGTACGTATAAAAGGCGTATTGACAAACAACGATTATAAAGCGTCATAGACGCACTCTAGGTTATCACCTATTTATTCAAGCGCAATTAATAACCAATTGTTTCTTGATGGTTTGTCCGACTAACATCCCATCCTTAAAAGAAAGAATCCATTTATTAGTTGCTAATACTCACCCCTGAAAGGGAAATGCTCAACCAATTCACCCAGTTGGGAGTAGCGTTTTCCTTTCCTTTTTTTAGTTGACCTTATTTTTGTCTAGCGACCAATTGAATTTTTATTTTAATCTCATCACTAATCAATTTATCCTTTACTTGGTTCACAATAGTTGGTGAAGCATAAGTAATTCCCCAATCTGTTCGGTTAATAGTAAAAGGAGTTGTAGCTGCGGCTAAGGTATTGTTGACCACATCAAGTGCAGCACCAAATTGGATGTTTTTCGTTATTCCTTTCAGGGTTAATTCTCCATTGATATAATGGGTAGTAGGCACTCCTCCTGCGGGTCGAATAGGTTCCTCTAATTTTTCTGCGGAAAGAATTTTAAAGCTTCCTGTGGGATATTTTTCTACATCAAAAAAATCAGGACTTTTCAAATGGCTCTCTAAGCTAGCCTTCATATCTCCATCCAAATCTTTATTTTCCAAACCAGCCATATCGAGATTTAGCACACCTGATAGTTGCTCATTTTTATATTGAATAATCCCATTGGCTAAAGGCACCGTTCCTTGATGAGCATTTCCATTAATTTTACTTCCCTCCCATTCGATAAAACTAGAAGTGGGATCAATCACAAAAGCATCGATCGTAGTTGTTGTAGGATTAGTAGGAACTAATTGTGGATTACAATTGGAGAAAATAGTGATTATTGCACCAATTAGAATAGCTAGAAATAATTTATTTTGTTTCATAAAAATGATTTTCAAGGAAAAGGTATAAACGTTCTAATATAAAACCAAATAGCAACCAAAACGGAGCATAATCTAGGCGAATATAGCCCATAAAATGCCAACCTGTGGTATATTCCCAAGGACATTTTCCCGTAAGGGTTTCTAAAATAAAACCGCCAATAAACTCAATCAGATAAATGGCGAGTACATAAATAAGTAAACGAACAATTAAAGGAAATCGCTTCACCAATTGATAGCCTGCACCAAATAAGAAAGGAATGAGCACATAGATAAAAGCCATCCAAACATAGGTATGGCCAGTCAATGACAAATTATAATCTCCTTTTTGCATGCCTTCATATAAATCTGAAAAAGCAGTAAAAAAGACTTCTGTTGTAATTCCAAGACAAATAAAAAATAAGGCGTAAAATAGATTTTTTTTCATAAAGTACTATTTGAAAATCCAAATTAGATAAAAAAATGGAGCTAGGGAAATTTTTGTATTTTTAGGCATTGAATTTTGACCTAGTTAAAAATAACGAATGAAAAATATAGTACTTAGCCTATTTATCATTTTTGGCACTTTTGTTTCCCACGCGCAGCAAACGGTTGGTGTTTTTCAAAATACACCTGAAGCCTTTCCAGGTTATACGTTATTCAATCCTTTAAACTCTTTTTTTACTTATTTAATAGATAATTGTGGGCAACGAGTCAATATCTGGTCAAGTAGTTATCCTGTTGGGAATTCGGTCTATCTATTAGAAGATGGCCATCTTTTACGAACGAGGAGAGAAGGAAGTTCGGAGATTTCGGCAGGCGGAGCGGGCGGAGGAATTGAACTTATTGATTGGTCAAATAATCTTATTTGGGAGGCTACGATTACCAATGACACGATGCGTGCGCATCATGATATTGAACGATTACCTAATGGGAATATTTTGGTCTTAGCATGGGAATTGAAGCATCTTGGTCAAGTAGTACAAGCAGGAAGAGACCCCGCACAGTTATCAGGAAATGGGATTTGGATGGAATTCATTTATGAAATAAAACCCATACTCCCTTCTGGATTTGAAGTGGTTTGGGAATGGCATTTATTTGATCATTTAGTTCAAGATTTTGATCCATCAAAAGATAATTTTGGTGTGATAAGTGCACATCCAGAATTACTAGACATTAATTATACCAATGGGAATTATGGGCCCGATTGGACTCACGCCAATTCTATCGATTATAATGCAGAACGAGATGAAATCTTGATGAGTTTTCGATATTTGAATGAAATATACATTATTGATCATAGTACCACGAGTTTAGAAGCAGCCAGTCATCAAGGAGGAAATCAAAATAAAGGAGGTGATTTTATCTTTCGTTATGGAAACCCAATAGCTTATGATCAAGGAACTCAAACAGATCAACAACTTTTTCAACAACATGATGCGACTTGGATTCCAACCACACACCCTGATGGAGGGAAAATATTGATCTTTAATAATGGCAACAATAGACCTGGCGGTTCGGCAAGTTCGGTCGATATTATAAACCCAGTGATCAACAATGAGAATGCGTACACGATAGGTATTGATGGCGCTTTTTTGCCTAGCGCTCCAGAATGGGCTTACATGGATCCGATACCCAATAATTTTTACTCTTCCTATATTTCTGGTGCTCAGCGATTACCCAATGGAAACACCTTAATTTGTAGTGGTTCAGGTGGTCGTTTTTTTGAAATTAATTCTAACAAAAACATAGTTTGGGAATATGTCAATCCTGCTCAACCCTTTGACGTCATTACCCAAGGAAATCCTCCTGGGCAAAATGCCGTCTTTCGTGCAGAACGATATCCAATTGATTATGTTGGATTTAATGGTTTAGATTTAACCCCTGGAAATCCTATTGAAAATAATCCGCTAGATAATTGTGAAATTTTCACTAATGTAGTAGAGATTGAAAAAGATCCATTTTTTATTTTTCCAAATCCTACAAAAGGCATTCTCCATCTACCCTCTGATTATCAATATATTAATTCCCAATATGACATTTTCAGTATGGAGGGCCAATTAATATCTAGTGGAGAAAGTCAGTTTGGTACTATTTCTGTTGAAACTTTAAATCGTGGCTTGTATTTTCTACGAATAGAAAATAAAGTTACTCGATTTATTAAATATTAATTTTTAAAATTAGATGAAACTATGAAAAGATTATTGCAAATAACATGTCTTGTTATCGGAATTTCTTTTGCCTTTACTTCTTGCCAAAAAACGAAAGATGTGATTGATCCTCCAACCGTTACTGAACTACTAGGCGACGGGTCTTGGATTTTAACGGAACTAACCATTGATCCAGGTATTATTGAAGATGGAGTTGTAATAACGAATGAATATAATCAACTTGCAGATTGTGAAAAAGATGATTTAATGCTTTTTAGCGATACAGGAGGTTTAACCATAGATGAAGGAGCTACGAAATGTAATCCAGATGGCGAGCAAATTAAAGCTATAGGTACTTGGGCATTAAATGAATCAGAAGACCAAATAACTTCTATTATTGATGGAACTACGTTGATTTATAACATTATTGAATTAACTCGAACTAAATTACATTTAGAATTGGTGGCTGTCATTGACAATATTACTTATACTCGAACATATAAATTTGAGCATAACTAGA
>JAHDCJ010000096.1:15710-21997 GCA_020629935.1 Saprospiraceae bacterium
CCTAAACTTGCAGCAGAACCAATGACTACGAAAATACAGAATAGCACTTTATACACTAAATCTGCTGTTTTTCCTTTCCCAAATAAATATTTCCACGATTGTAGTCCATAGTAAGACCAAGACAACATGGTAGAGAATGCAAAAAGTACCACCGCTACCATTAAGATATAAGAGAATCCAGGAATCGAAGAATCAAAGGCTTGAGAAGTTAATGCTACCCCACTTAGGCCTTCTGGATTAATATAGTTTCCTGTAATAATAATCACTAACGCCGTCATTGTACAAATCACCACGGTATCGATAAATGGCTCTAATAAAGCCACTACCCCTTCACTTGCTGCATAATTGGTTTTTACGGCAGAGTGTGCGATTGCCGCAGATCCTACCCCAGCCTCATTAGAGAATGCAGCTCGTTTAAATCCTTGAATCAACACTCCAATAAATCCACCAGCAATAGCTGTTGGCGCAAATGCACCTGAGAAAATTAATCCAAAGGCTTTAGGTAATGCCCCGATATTCATGATGATGATGATTAAAGCGGCACCTACATATATACCTGCCATCAAAGGAACAATCTTTTCAGCTACTTTTCCAATTCGCTTAATTCCTCCAATAATTACAATAGCTACTAAAATCGCCACTACTACACCAAAGGCCGTTTTGGCCCATCCAGAATCAATACCAAAAGTTCCTAAAAATTGAGCCGCTGCTTGATTTGCTTGGAACATATTTCCACCACCAAACGATCCACCTACACACATAATAGCAAAAAATACAGCAAATACTTTTCCTAGTCCTGCCATACCACGCTCAGCCAATCCTTTACTTAAATAATACATAGGTCCGCCATATACAGTACCATCTTCTCCAATCTCCCGATATTTAACCCCTAAAGTACATTCTACAAATTTGGAAGACATGCCTAAGAATCCAGCTAAGATCATCCAGAAGGTAGCTCCTGGTCCGCCAATGGCAATCGCAATCGCCACACCAGCAATATTACCTAGACCCACCGTAGCAGATAAGGCCGCGGTCAATGCTTGAAAAGGACTCACCTCCCCTTCTGCACCTTCAACTTGAATCGTATCCGGGTTATCTCCATCTACTAAATTTGATTGACTTGATTTATCGGTATCGGGAAAATAATATTTACCACGTACTACATTAAGAGCCAAACCAAACTTGGTCAGGTTTACAAACCTAAAGTAGAAAGTAAAAAATAAGGCCCCTAATAATAAAACAATAAGAACAATGGGTACAGAAATTTTATTCGCTTTCAAGGCATAAGTACCCGCTACATTTGCTCCACCTTTCTTATTTACTTTAAATTTATATTCCCCAATACTCGCTTCTTGTCCATATGGAAACGAATTGCGAATGACATAGGCATCGCCTTTTTTATCTGTATAATCATATTCTAATTGATAATTGGCTCCTTGATCGGTAATTCTATATTGGGTACCATAAGATACTTTACTATCCCAACTAGGAACCAACTCATATGGAGCATCTGCACCTGATTTATACGTAGATAAAGGAACTGTTACATTTTTGCCATCTACTACATCCGTTCTTTGATCTAGGAAATAATATTCTACATCATCTTTAACTTTAAATGAATAGAATACGATGCCCGATACAAAATCGGTAACAGGTTGAAATCCTTTATTGATTTTTCCATCAATCGTTAACTCCTTCCCTTTCTTTACAAAAATAGTATCCTGTGCAAAAACCGAGAAACTGAATGTCAAGGCTAAACATAGTATAACGAGCTGCTTTAATGTTTTCATATGGTTTTAAGGTGATTATTTGAAATAATCCTTTAAGTTATTTAACTATTCGATCTTTTCAAAAAGATTAGTAAAAATTCAATTTGATATATCCGTTTAATCTATAAATTGAACATTTTTTTAATAAAAAAGTATGTTTTTAGTCATTTCCAATGCACGCATTGTATTTTTTCATAAAAATGAATAAATAATTACAATTCACTAGAACCAAAGATATAGTTACTGGGCTTAACATTTCTAGACTCAAACCGTTTTTTATCAAAAAAATGATATTACTCACAAAATTTTATTCTAAAAAATAAAAAAACCTTCATTAATCTTAAATTATCAGATCAAGCTAGAAAAGTAATTTCATTGTTTTTATGTGGTGATTTATGTAAATTTGTATGCACGCATTCGAAATTATTCAAATGCACAAATTCTAAAAATTACTTAAAACTTAATCGAATTTATGGAATCGACTAATGTAAAAAAGGAAGTACTAAAAGGTGCGGAATTTTTGATTCAAGAGACAAAACCTTCCGATATTTTTATTCCGGAAGATTTTAATGAAGAACAATTGATGATTGTGGACATGGCTAAAGATTTTATCCAATCTAGAGTTTGTCCGAATTTAGATAAACTAGAAAAAATTGATCGAGAGCTCAATGCTAAGCTATTGAAAGAAGCTGGAGAACTCGGCCTACTGAGTACTTCTATTCCATTGGAATACGAAGGATCTGCCCAAGACTTTCTCACCAATATGCTATTGACAGAAGTGGAATCTGAAGGTGCTGCCTTCTCTTTAACTTTAGGCGCACACACTGGAATTGGTACCTTGCCTATTCTTTACTTTGGAAATGATGCACAAAAAGCGAAGTACTTACCTAGCCTTGCCACAGGACGTTTAATGGCCGCATATTGTTTAACAGAACCGGGATCAGGATCGGATGCTTTAGCGGCAAAAACCAAAGCCATTTTATCTGAAGACGGTAAACATTATGTCTTGAATGGACAAAAAATGTGGATTACCAATGGAGGTATTGCAGATATATTTATTGTATTTGCACAAGTAGACGGCGATAAATTCACTGGTTTTATTGTAGAAGCCAACTATGAAGGATTGAGTCGTGGAGCGGAAGAACAAAAGATGGGAATCAAAGGTTCTTCTACTTGTCAAATCTTCTTAGAGAATGTAAAAGTTCCTGTAGAAAATGTACTTGGAGAAATTGGTCGTGGACATGTTATCGCTTTTAATATTTTAAATATTGGGCGAATTAAACTTTGTGCTGGAGTACTTGGAGGATCTAAGTTAACTTCAACGACTTCTATTCAATATGCAAACGAACGAAAACAATTTAAAACGCCTATCGGAAATTTTGGGGCAATACAACATAAATTAGCCGAGCAAGCCATCCGTATTTTTGCCGTAGAATCAGCTTGTTACCGAGCTAGCGGAGATATCAATACCATGGAAGAGCAATTACTAAAAGAAGGTAAACCTTTTAGTCAAGCTTTATTAGGCGCAGCGGAAGAATATGCCATTGAATGTGCCTTACTAAAAGTTGCAGGATCAGAAGTATTAGATTATACCGTTGATGAAGGTTTACAAATTTATGGTGGAATGGGTTATTCTGAAGAAGCCCCAATGGCTAGAGCTTATCGAGACTCTCGAATTAACCGAATCTTTGAAGGGACCAATGAGATCAATCGGATGTTGATCATCGATATGTTGATGAAACGAGCAATGCGCGGTCGAATTGACATAATGGGGCCTGCTATGAAAATTCAAGAAGAATTGATGGGTGTGCCTAGTTTTGGAACAAACGAACAAGGAGGACCTTTATCTGCCGAAATGGAGGCCGTAAGGAATTTAAAGAAAGCAGTCTTAATGGTTTCTGGTGCTACCGCAAAAGAACTCATGCAACAATTAAAAGATGAGCAAGAAATTTTGATGTACATTAGTGATATGATCTTGTACACTTATGTATCAGAATCTGTCATCTTACGTGTAGAGAAACTCATCGCACAAAAAGGAGCGGATGAAGTAAAAACTCAATTAGAGATGGCTAAAGTTTATGTAGCTGATGCAGTAGAACTTGTAGGTTTAGCTGGACGAAATGCGATTCGAGCTTGGGCTGAAGGAGATATGCGAAAAATGCTATTAATGGGATTAAAACGATATACTCGATTTGATGGTATTAATACAAAAAATGCAAGACGACGAATTGCTTCTGTGTTAAGAGAACAAAATAAATATCCTTTCTAGGATGAAATCATATTATAATGAAAAGCCGCTTGTTGAAATCAACAAGCGGCTTTTTCTATTCTTCTTATTTATCTTTTCTTATCTATTTTCGCAAATAGCTTTGCTCGATTCAAAAGGTTGAACATCTGCTCGATCGCTAGACTTACAACTTTTCTTTAAACAAGCTTCTGCATTCGTATATTCACCTTCTTGCACTCTTTCCATTTTTTTAGCACTTAGTTTCGTGGTGATTACGGTACGTGGAAAATCGTCTCCTACAAATTTATGCCAATTCAGGTTGATGCATTCATCCATATCCACAATATCAAATTCAATTTGACCAACAGCTACCCAATCGGTATTATTAAGGTAATAACCCACACCTCCTTTGTGAGAAATGCTATAAGAAATCATTGATTCAAAAGAACCTCTTAAGGTATGTTCTCCATAGAAAGAAATGGCACCGTCTTGATTTACCACCTGAGAAACGACCATTTCTTTGGCAATTTTGGGTTTAGTAACCGCTTTCCCATTATAGGTAAAACGATAATTTTGACTAGACAAATTGAAATGCGAATTTGCATTAGATGCTTTAATTTCAATGTCAATGTATAATTTCTTTTTTTCGCAATCTACCTTACGGGTTACGGTTCTTAGATCATAACTAGGTTTTTTTTCTTCAAAGGATTCAAATCCTAAAAAAAGGAAGCACAAACAAATTGCGGAAGCGAATTGTATAAATCTCATAAATATTTGGTTTAACGATGCGCTAGATAAGGTCTAGCGCAAATTGCAAAATGGATTTGGGGATTTTTGCAAAAGGGATAATGTGCGACTTACCTATAAAGACGTAAGATATTACTTATAAGTTGCATTTTATAAACAGAAGTTGTTTAAAAATTATTTAGGCACAGGTATTCTTGCAAAAGCTTTTCTTACTAAACTTCCCAAATAAAGGAAGCCGTTATGTTCTTGAACACTAGTTATTTGCGAAAATTTACCTTTTGGATCTTGTAAATTATGTATTAATTCTCCATTCACATTATAACCTAAAACCATGGCATAATCTTGAGGTTTGGGTTGTAAAAAATCGGGTAATCTTGCCACCATTTTCCTAAAGAAAGGACGAGGTAATAACAGATCTAATAATTTGGATCGAGGGCTCATCACCGCTAGCCAGAAAATGCCATTAGATCCACGAGAAATCCCATCGGGAAATCCAGGTAAATTGTCTACAAAAACCTCTGTTGTTTTATATTTTTCTCCAGAAAGCCAATAGCGTAATATTCGATATTTTGCCGTTTCGACGATTAAAACAAAACTACCATCTTCACTTATAGCAACTCCATTTGCAAAATGTAAACTATCTAAAAGCTGTACCGTTTCCATTGAAAGTGAGCTATAGGCCAATAAACGTCCATTGCCTTGATGTTCTAATAAATCATCTTTATAGTTGCCTACCGTATATTTATGTGAAGCATCAGAAAAAATAATAACATCCGAATTGTCAATTTCTAAATCGTTGGTAAACTTAAATGGCAAATCATCTGCCTTTTGTGTAATTGGAGTAGGTTTACCATTTCTATTAACCCAAAGCAATCCTTTATAAGCATCGGCAACAATCAAATTTTGTTCATTATCAAAATGAAGACCTAAGGGACGTCCTCCTGTTTCTGAAAAAACGCGCATGGCTTCTCCTTTCGCATTGTATTTCAATACTTTTCCTTCATGCACGCCTACATAAATATTTCCCAACGAATCGACCGCAACATCTTCTGGTCCAGAATAAGGCGCAGTAGAAATTATTTCGACCTTAGAAAGATAATCATTGGGTGCGAATGATCCTTCTAAAGCAGGTCGTTTGGGTGGAGTCCAAGCCACAGGTTCAATGTTTACAGGCCAAAATAAAAGGTATGCAAACAGAAGAACTAAGCCTAGAATAAATAACTTAAAGCGTATTTTTTTCATAAAAATGGTATAAAAATTTAACCTCAATATCTTTAAAGATAGGAAAGAAGTGCTGAAGAAGGAAGCCTAACAACAAAGTTGAATTAAATTTTCCGAGGAAAGGTAAGAAAAATGACTGAACCCACCTCTTTTTTAGATTCTGCCCAAATTTCGCCCCCAGCTTTTTCTATAATTTTTTTACAAATGGCTAAACCTAAGCCTGTCCCTTCAAATGCTTCTTTTGTGTGTAGTCGAGTAAAAGGATCAAAAATATTGAGGAGTTGGTTTTCATCCATTCCTATACCATTATCTTTAATGGTCAA
>JAHDCJ010000097.1:0-3734 GCA_020629935.1 Saprospiraceae bacterium
GTAATTCCAGGGTTGATTAAATTGTTGTTATCATCGCAATCATTTCCATTACTTACAAAACCCAATGGGGCAGTCCAAAGACAAGTATCTAAAGTTGAAGCTAAATTACCGTATCCATCTCCGTCGGTATCTGCGTAATAGGTATATAAGGCAATTCCATCATCAATTAAACCATTACAGTCGTTATCTAATCCATCACATATTTCTACTGCATTGCTATTGATATTGGCATTATTATCATTACAATCTGAAGCGTTATAAGCAAAACCTACAGGAGCCATCGCGGAACAAGTATCTACGGTTATCATAGCATCACCAAAACCATCACCATCAATATCTTGGTAATAGGTATAAATGGTAATTCCATCATTTAAGGCACCATTACAATTATTGTCGAGACCATCACATATTTCTGGAGCACCTGGATATACGTTGGCATTATTATCATCACAATCTTCATATGCATAAAATCCGTCATTATCTACATCTGAATAAAAATAACTTTCTGCTAAAGCGAAAGCCTCCACTCCAATAGTTTCACCAATTAATCGCCCAGGAATATCATCAGCTGGCGGGTGAATTCCTCCCCAGATTCTGGACAAACTACATTGATCTGAAGCATCTCTATAAGTAGCCCATTGCAATGTGAAGCTAGTAGAAGGACCATCTTCGAAAACTAAGAAATCATTCATGACTACTGGAAACTCTCCTACTCCTCCTGGGAAAAAAGGATCTCCTGTAATGGCCGTCAATACTTCTGCCGCTGCACGAGAATAGGTCGAGTGACCCGACACATATCCTGCAAATGGCGGCGTAACAAATGTAGGTCTTTGGTAAGGATACCAAAAGTCTGCTAAAATCCAATCTACTCCAGCTACATCTGTCGCTGGGTCAGAAATCCAACCTGGACCTTTCCAAGCTTTAAGTTTAATTTTTCCTACATTAATAGTTCCTCCAGCTAATGGATCACCTGGAAGAACAACTTCAATAAAACCAGGTATTAAAGGAAGTCCTCCTTCATGGTAGCTCATTTCAGAAGGATCAGAACTTTGTCCTAACGAAGCCATATATCGAATAGCAGATATGGGTCGAATATAATCGTAATATCCTTTAATTCCCCAAGCAGAAATTGCGGCATCGTGCATCGCACCACCTAAAGAAAAATAGGTTTTAATATCCCATTCTAAATCAGTACAAGCTGGACCTGTTCCTTTAAAATTTTTCACTAAATTGGGATCATCGTTCACTTGATTTAAAATAACAAACCAATGTCCAGGTGGCGTTTCTGAATCTGGGCCATCTGCCCAAAATTCTGCTAAAACTCTGGCATAATCTCCTCTTGCGACCATTTGCGCAGGATAAGGCATTCCAGTACTTGGATTAATGGCATGTCCTGTACCAATATCTCCGCCTTGTTCTAAATTATAAAAGGAAGGTAAATCAGAAAAACTGGTAGGATAAGAAGTAATATTACCAATAGACGCTGGAGAAATATCCCACATCACTCCATCTGAAGGATCGAGATGAGAAGACCATGCAGCAACTAAAGAGAAACCCCATTTATAAGCTTCTGAACTTTCATCCGTGGTCATGGTATCTAGTTGAGGCGGCATACCTGGATCATGGTATACCATATATGGAAACCCATCTTTAATATAGATATCTCGGTCTTCCTCTTTCAAAGAAAACGGACTAACTTGTCCCCATTCAGGAGAAAGAAAATCAGGAATAGCTCCAGGGATTACATTCCCTGATTGGTCAATAAATACACTAAAAGCTAAAGGCTGCCAACGATTAAAAAACTCCAAATTTGGATTTCCTTGAAAGGAAAGTACTAAAGGATCATTGACTGGAGCATAAAAATTATTGGCATAATCATTTACCTCATTCGAAGCATCTTGAAGTCCATAAGCAATTACACATTGTGCGATATAATTACCTAAGGCTGCTGGATCACCAGAAGCATAATTGGTCCCCGTATTTGCAATAGAATAACCTAAGGAAGTCATTAAAAAATCAAACTCTGCTTGCAATGTAGCCGCACTAGGTGCATTTTGAAATCGGTGGCTTAATATACGGTACATGGCATAACTTATCGCTTCTTCTTGTGCAAGTTGCGGATTTGCAGGTGTTGGAAATCCATTAAACGAGCAAGTAAAGTCTTGCACCGTTTTACCTAAAAGGTATGTTTTGGCATTGCCATCAATTACTGCCCAAGCATCATACATGGCCATAGAGGTATGCCATAAATTACGTGCATGAACAGTAGGTCTTGCAAAGTCTCCTCGAATGGATTCAAGTAACACATCATTCCACTGCCTTGCTACAGAGTGTTGCGCAAACAAAGACTCAAATCCACTTAAAGTAATAATCAAAAATAAAGTAAGTAATTTTGTTTTCATGTCGTTTTTTTTGAAAAGCTAAAGGGGAGATGGGTATTTTGTTTCCCTAATTTAGCACTCACAATAATGTCTAAGATTAGTTTTTTTACGATTTATTTATAGGTATGTTTCAATTTATTAGATTTAATATTTCCCTTATTAATAGTTGAATTTTAAAGAGAAATCGTTGTCTTGTGTTTGTAAGAAAAGTGTTAAAACACAACATTATTTACAATCAAGCTGTTAAACTTTTAATTATCGACCTGCAAATTTAGACTAAATTTTATGAGTATTGCACCAATTGTTATTAAAAAACATGCTGGGATTTTCACTTTAGAGGTTCAACAAGTGTTACCCATTTCGTTAAATGAGGCTTGGAATTTCTTTTCTTCGCCGCAAAATCTGGCTTTAATCACTCCTGATCACATGGGATTTGAGATTACTTCTCCACCCGCAGAGAAAATGACCTTAGGACAAATTATTACCTATAGCGTTTCGCCTTTTCCAAAGATAAAAGTCAACTGGGTAACGGAGATTACGCATATTTGCGCACCTCATTTATTTGTAGATGAACAACGATTTGGGCCATATAAAATGTGGCATCATGAACATCATTTTGAGGAAACACCCAACGGAATTTTAATGCTTGACAAAGTGAGTTATAAACTTCCTTTTGGCTTTATAGGCAATGGGTTCCATCCTGTTTTAGTCAAAAATAAACTGCTACATATTTTTTCTTATCGGTATGAGAAATTAAATGAAATTTTTCCAACCATTAAGCCAAATCATAAAGAAGTTGTTGAAGGTACTTAATTTTGTATCTTTGTTTTTCAATTTTGAATCTATGAAGAAGTTATTCTTTTTTATCGTTTGTTGTAGTATTCTTTTTTTTTCATGTAGAAAATCAAACACCTATTTACCTGAAGAATATGGTGATATTGTCATCGGCAATTATAATGGAGAATTTCATCGGTACACCTATGGCGACATGAATCTGACTAATCCCATAGATACTACGTATCCATTTTTAGCTAAACTTCAATTGATTCGAAAAACGGAGGTACTGATGTTAGATTCTACTTATAACGTACGCATTGAAGCTGAATTTTTCTCTGATCGTACAAAAGGAACGGAGGTTCATTATTACTCTTATTATCCAGGTCAATCTGAAGCACATATCATTTATTTCGCAGAAAAAGATAGTTTGTATGTACGCTATCAACAAGGGCTAAGTACCTCTGGTGTTATTCATGAATTTCGAGGGAAACGATAATTACACTCGTAAAATGGTGAATCTTCAAGCCTTCTACCAACACCTAGTTTAAGGAATGAAGGTCTGAATTGATAAGTGGT
>JAHDCJ010000097.1:3834-8612 GCA_020629935.1 Saprospiraceae bacterium
ATAAGTGGTTAACGTTTGATTTTGATGGTCTCGGTACTTATTGCTTGATCTTTATAATACCGAGTAATGGAGAAATTATCATCGGTTATATGGCACGTAGAATAATAGCCATGCAATGCTCCTCCTACTATAAATGAAGGGATTGGATCTAAGTCTGGATTAACTTCTTCGCCTTCCCAAGGTACATAACATACATTACAGTCGTGCTGATGACCTGTTAAAATGGCCACTACATTATATTTATGAATGATATCATAATAGGCTTTGCGTTGAGCAACGGTCCACCATTCTTTATTATTTAAGATTTCTCCATTAATTATCCCTTTTGAAAGTTTCCCTAATCCATAATGATGAATTAAGACGATCGGTTGATTGGGGTCATTTAGATTATTGGCTAAATCCCAAGACAAGAAATTGCGAGACGCTAAAGGATTTTGAATCTTTTTTTGAGGCGTTGGATGATTCCCTGGAGTTAAATTGAGTTGTATAAAATGAATGTCTTCCCAATCCCAAGAGTAGTTAATATTATTTTTCATAAAATTAGTCTTTGCCTCTCTTGCTTTATCCCGCACAAAATCCATAATTTCAAATGTGGTCTTTGACCATGTCCGATCTGGATACATATCTAATTCATGAATCCCATAACGATCAAACTGTGCTTTATTTTGGGGTGCTTCGATCAATGCATAATCATGATTTCCTAAACCTTCATATACTTTTTTTTCAAAACCTTTAATCGAATGTTGATAGGTAACTAATTCTTCTGGTCGCGCTTCGTGCGTCATATCTCCAGCAATCACAAGTCCTAGATTTTCATTTAATTTTTTACGCACTTCATTCATTACAAAATTAGAAGCTCCTTCTGCCACCTTATCTTTATAGGAATATTGAGGATCTCCTGTAGCAAGGAATTTTAGTTCTTTAAATTTTTCTACCTTTCTTTTTGTCAGTTGTTTGGCCGTATCAGGTATGCTGGAAACGGGTGCACCAAAAACCTGAATTTCGGAAAACGTCATGCAAGTATTTTCATAAGCCCAGATTTTCACCTTATTTCCATAACGCGCATTTCCTCTAAATCCTATGGGAAAAGGAAGCGAATTTCCTTGACTATTAAAACATCCTTCATTTAAAAACGCGCCTACAAAATCAGAAGAATCGCTCGTCACATGACTGACTAATTGAATGAGCGGATCCGTACAACAACCTACATCTTGAAATAATAAAATAGAATCTATACGATGCAAACTTTTCAAATCAAATTCAATGAAAGGATAACGCGTAGTTGTCGTTCCAAATATTCCATGTGCATCTCTTTTAATTTGATTAATTTTTCCATCCGTTAAATAAGCCAATTTACCTTGACCACATGAAGGCGAACTCGTCGCTGGTTTATTCACTAAAAGATTTTGACTGATCCCTTGTTCTTTGGGTGAATTACACGAAAGCCCTAAACTTAGTAAAAGGTATACCATGAATTTAATTCTGTAATTCAAATTTATTATTTCTATTTAATCAATAAATATATACCACCTAAAAAAGCAATTAAATTTAAGGTCATTGACCAATGTTTTCTAGATACATTAAGGAATTTTGTCAATCCAAAACCTAATAATAAAACGGCGCCGACTATCAATAACTGTCCGACTTCTACTCCAAGATTAAAAGGCAAAAGCAATTCCCAAATCTGTTGATCTTTTCCTAATAAACTTCGGAAGTAATTTGAAAAAGCCATGCCGTGTAACAAACCAAATCCCAAAGCTAGTCCATAGTGATAAACCATTTTTTTAGGCGGTTCATTTTTTTGAAAAAGATTATACAGCACCGTAAGCAAGATACTTATAGGAATCAAAAATTCTATCCACTCACTATTTACTTGAATAAAATTAAATGATGCTAAGGCCAAAGTTAAGGAATGACCAATCGTAAAAGCCGTAACCAAAACTATAATTTGGCGAAGTTCTTTTATCCCATACAATGCACTTAAAGCTACTAAAAAAAGTAAATGATCAAAACCTTCTATGTCTAAGATATGATCAAAACCCAATTGAAAATAAGTATTAAACATGATTTATTTTTTTGTCTTTTTCCAACAATTATCCAAATGATCATCCACCATACCTACAGCTTGCATAAATGCATAACAAATGGTAGAACCGACAAATTTAAATCCTTCCTTTTTCAATGCTTTACTCATTTGATCTGAAACGGCAGTGGTCGCTGGTACCGATTTCATATTTTTCACTTTATTAATAATTGGTTCATGATTTACAAATTGCCAAATGTATTGATCAAAGCTTCCATATTCTTTTTGAATACGCAGAAAAACTTTAGCATTGGTGATCACCGCATTGACTTTGAGTTTATTTCTTATAATCCCTTTATCTTGCAAAAGTGCCTCAATTTTTTTAGGCCCATATTTTACAATCTTCTTGGCATCCCATTGATCAAAAGCTTTGGCATAGCTTTCTTTACGAATCAAAATGGTATACCAACTCAAGCCTGCTTGTGCACCTTCTAAATTTAAGAACTCAAATAGTTTTCGATCATCATGTACAGGCACTCCCCATTCGTTATCATGATACGCTTTATAAACATCATCTTTCATGCACCAATCACATCGTTTCGGTTCTTTCATTTTCTTTTTTTCATAAAAATAAAAAAATCCCGAATTTTTTATACTAAAAATCCGGGACTTACATTAACTTAGTTGGGTAATCTCTTTATTCTACTTTTACAAATTTCTCCCATCCAGTTTTTCCATTGGCTTCAATTTTCAAAGAATACATTCCTCCATTTAATTGGTGAATATCTAATCCTTGATTAAACCTTAAACCTTGGCTTGTAAATTGTTGATCATATACTTTTCGTCCTACCATATCATAAATCGTAATCGTCACTTCTTCTCCTGGTATTAAGCCCTGAGCATTGACTTGCAAATGATTGCGTGTAGGCACTGGGAAGATTTCTAATTCTACCGTTTGCTCTACATCAAAAATGCCAACTGTGGTACTTACGGTATCACAATAATTCGTAAAACCAATATCCCCTTGAACAATAGTCTCATCTCCATTTAGATAAAATGAATAAGCAAATCCTGCAATAAACATTTCATCGGTGGTGCTTTCGCCTGCGGTTACTGTTTGGGGAGGACTACTTGGATTATTCGGGTTGGAAGAAGTGTTGTCATAAACGCCTACCCCATGCAGCACCGTCCCTGCGGGTACCTTAATCGGATTTTCGAAAAAATAAGTACTTTGCCAATCAAAATCCCAATCTGGAATATCGACAAATCTTATGGTATCATTGGTTGGTGTTACTCCATACACTTTGATAGATTTTCCAATAAGGTGCATATGTGGAAATACATTATATACCGTTACATCAATTGGAATGGTATATTCCGCGTAATAGGTTTTCACTGTTTCTGGTGGAAGATAAATAGGTCCATTCGTTAGGCTACTAAAATAATTTAAAATAAAATCTACCGTAATTTCTCGTTGGGGCGTACTTGTCATTTTCAAGTTTACTTTAGTCGCATCAACCTCTCCTGCCGATCCTTTAGGAAAATGAACTTGTACTATAAAATAATCATTAGGTGCTAATTTGATTCCCATGCCAGTTGGATAAAAATCTGCGCCTTGACCTGGTGCATAACTTGTAATTAATCGAGAGCTATTGCTATTGGTACTTCCAAAGCAAGTATACCCATTTCCATTATCCCAGTTAGGTGGTCCAGAAGCATTATCAACAAAAACTAGAGCATGGTGAACAATGTTTCGATTGCCTGGCACCACTTCTATTCCTTGGATATATTGTGTGGTATTATAAGGATTAGAAACCACGAAACAACGATATTCATCATTGGTGGTAGCGGTTGAAGTATAAGCATCTAATGTAAAACTATAATCTGGACTTTCTATGATCTCTCCATTGATATTACTAGGAATAGGAGGAGCTATATTCGGATCACCTTCCATTCCTCCTGCATTTACCCAATCATTAATTGCGGTAATATCTGCAGGGTCCAATACTCTTTGGTGTATATACGTTTGATATTCGGAATCGGGTGGATGTGGTGGCATCGTTCCTGCATTGACTGCATTTTGTATCGCATAGCGAAAAGCAAAAGCATCATTATAAGTTAATAAAGAGAAAGGGGCAATTCCATCAGGATTATGACAACTTGTACAATTGGTATATAAAATACAAGAAATATCTTCTGCCCAGTTGACTTGACTTTTTATAGAAAAAGACAACAAAAATAAGATAGGAATTAATAAAAATTTCTTCATTGAATATGGGTTCTGATTAACAAATGAAATTCAATATACATATTTTTATTTTGAAAAGTACTTCATCTCAAAATCTTAATAGGAAAACATATCGTTTTCTAAGATCTAGAGATGAAGTACATTTCAACTATTCAATAACTACGAACTTCGTCCAACCCTGTTGATCATTCGATTCCAATTTTAAGGAATAAGTCCCCGCTTGCAATTGGCTAATGTTCATTTTGTGATTTACCAATTGGCTAAAAGGTCTAATTTCTTCTTGATGAACTATTCGACCAAACATATCATAAACCGTGATTTGTGCTTCTTCTCCAATAGGCAATCCACTGGTTGCAATTTGTAAATAATTTGTGGTAGGGACAGGGAAAGCAACAAGGTCTATTGTTTTTTCTATATCAAAAACATTAACCACCGTATTGACGGTATCACAGTAATTCGTTAAAGTACTCGAACCTTGACTTACGTTTTCATCTCCATCTTCGTATA
>JAHDCJ010000097.1:8712-19925 GCA_020629935.1 Saprospiraceae bacterium
TAATTCGTTAAAGTACTCGAACCTTGACTTACGTTTTCATCTCCATCTTCGTATAAGCTATACGCAAAGCCAATGATTAACATTTCATCGTTCGTATTTTCTCCTGCCGAAACATGTTGCGGAGGGTTGCTTGGATTATTCGGATTAGATGAAGTATTGTCATATACTCCTTCTCCAAAGATCGTAGTAAAGGCAGGTAATTTTACAGGCTTCTCGAAGAAATAGGTACTTTGCCAGCTAAAGTCCCAATCGGGAATATCGACTAAAGGAATAGTGTCTCCTGTAATAGTCACCGCAAAAGCTTTGATCGATTTTCCAATTAAATGCATATGAGGAAATACATTATACACTGTAACATCTACAGGAGTAAAAAATATGGCATTATATGTTTCAATGGTTTCAGGCGCGATGTCAATCGGCCCATTAATCATGGTGGTATAATAATTCAAAATAAAATCAACCGTAACTTCTCGTTGTGGTGTGCTCGTCATTTTGAAATTTACTTTAGTCGCATCAATCTCCCCTGCCGTTCCTTTTGGAAAATGAACTTGAATAATAAAGTAATCATCTGGAGATAATTTTATCCCTGTTCCTGTAGGATAATACTCTGCGCCTTGACCTGGAGCATAAGAAGAAATCAATCTTGAACTATTGCTACTTGTACTACCAAAACAAGTATATCCATTTCCTGTATCCCAGTTTAGTGGATCGGAAGCATTATCGATAAAGACTAAGGCATGATGCACAATATTGCGATTACCCGGTACGACTTCAATTCCTTGAATAAACATATCGGTGTTATATGGGTTTTCGATTACAAAACAACGATATTCATCTTCAGTGGCCGCTGTTGAAGTATAAGGATCTACGCTAATTGTCAAATCAGGATTAGTTATAGCTTCGCCTGTTCCATAATCAGGAGGTGTAGGAGCAAGTGCAGGATTTCCTTCGATTGCTCCGCCATTGACCCAATCGTTGATTGCTGTAATATCAGCTACTTCTAAGACACGTTGATGGCTATAGGTTTGATAACCATCCGCTGGCATCCAAGGAGGCATAGAACCTGTGTTTACGGCATTCTGTATTGCATATCTATAATTAAAGGCGTCATTATAAGTCATCAAAGAAAAAGGAGCAATACCATCGGGATTATGACAGCCCGAACAATGGGTATAAAGGATACAAGAAACATCCTCTGCCCAATCGGTTTGGCTTTTCATTTCTAGGCTAAAAAGGATAATAAAACTAAGGAGTAATAATCTTTTCATTGAGTTTGGTTTTAAACATTGCAGGAAACAAGGTATCAAGATAAGTTTTTTTCAAAAGAAATAAAAGCGAATAAAGTCCGTTTCTTACATCTATACCATCCAATCAGAAAATAAATAATCACTTTTTTTATTCAATAACTCACTAATAATCAACATTTAACAAATAATAATCTATAAAAAACCCAAAAAACACGATCTAACCTTGTTACCATGTCACAAAATGCCGTCTAAAGTAGATATTGCTAAATTAAATCTATTTAATCCAAAATCATTTTCTAATGAATATTACTGAAATGTTTCAAAATTCACTTAAAAGCCTTGGTGATTCTTTACCTGGTGTTTTAGGTGCTGTTATTGTTTTAATTATTGGGTACTTCATCGCTAAGATTTTACAGCGAGTTACCTTCCGAGTCCTTCGAAAAACCGAATTAGATGATAAATTATTCGGCAAAACTAAGACGCATATTGAGTCAGAAAAGATCATTTCCAAAATGGTGTATTACATCGTTATGGTATTGGTTCTTTTAGTAGTTCTTGAGATGTTAGGTGTTAGTCAAGTTTTAGATCCATTGAAAAATATGGTGAATGAATTTACGACCTTCTTACCTAATATGGTTGCTGCAGGTGTGATTGGTTTCGTAGGCTATTTATTAGCGACTATTGTTTCAGGTTTTGTCAATCTTTCAGGAAACATCATTGGTCGTTTTTCTGAGCGTATTGGTTTACAAAGCAACATTGATCTTGCAGGAATTCTTAAGAAATTAGTTTTCATTCTTATTTTCATTCCAGTATTAATTATTGCTTTAGACACTTTAAACATGACGGCAATTTCTGACCCTGCGAAAGAAATGTTAGGCACCATGTTAAATGCTATTCCTAAGATTATTGCTGCGGTAATCATCATTGCTGTTTTCTACATTGGTGGAAAATTCATCACAGGCTTAGTAAGAGATTTGCTTAGCGGATTAGGTGTAGATAATCTTGCTGGAAAAATCCATTTAGATAAAATCATTGGCGAATCTAAATTGTCTACTTTATTAGCGAACATCGCATTTTTCTTCATCATGTTTATTGGTATCGTTACAGGTATTGAGCAATTAGGCTTTACTCGAATGGTAGACACCTTAAACAATTTGATGGAAATGTCGGGTCAAATTTTCTTTGGTTTAGTTATCCTTGCTATTGGAAATTTCATTGCTGGTATCGCACACAGTGCAGTAGCTGCAAGTAACAACAACTTTATAGCTACCGTAGTACGTATTGCTGTTTTAGGTTTGTTCTTAGCTATGTCATTAAGTGCAATGGGTATTGGAGACGATATCGTAAAACTTGCTTTCGGTCTTACATTAGGATCTATTGCTGTTGCAGTAGCGCTTTCTTTCGGTCTTGGTGGTCGAGAAGCTGCAGGCAAACAAATGGAGCATATCTTAAGTAAATTTCGAGAAGAGAAATAATATAGACGTTCTATAAAACGAACAGATCATAATTCCTAAGCGGCTATTTCATTGATGAAATAGTCGCTTTTTTTATTCCTTATTTTAGAATTAAAAATGGGTGAGTAGTTGAAGTCATTATCTACAAAAAATCTGAAACCTTGTGTACTACCCTTTCAAATGTTCTTCATGAATTTCGCGTAAAATACCATCAGCGACTCCGATCTTCGGCACCATTACTTGGCGGATTCCTGTATGTTTCATTACAAACAAAAAGATATCTAAAGCAGGAACGATCACTTCTGCACGATCTTGATTTAAATCTTGCAATTGTACCCGATCTTCAATAGAAAGTGTGGCTAAGAGATTGCGTTCTCTTTTCAATTGTTCGTACATTAAAGGTTGAAAACGCATGTTTCCAGATCGTTTTAGAACGCGATTGATATTCCCTCCCGAACCAATAATATTTAAAGGATTTTTAGGTCGAATATCTTCGATCAACCATTTTTTCATTGCGGCCCAATTCTCTATTTTAGCAATATCTTTTAATACTCGAATGGTACCAATTTTAAATGATTTGGATTCAGAAATTCCATTCCCTTCCAACAAAGAAATTTCCGTACTTCCTCCACCAACATCTACATATAAATGACTAAATCTTGGGTCAAAACTATCGCCCAACAATTCTTTATTCGACAAGATCAACATCGCTTCGGTTTGTCCATCGATAATTTCAATCTTGATTCCCGTTTGTTTCTTTACTTGCTTGATAATCTTTCCCGCATTTTCTGCTTCCCGCATAGCGGATGTAGCATATGCCCTATGCGCAACTACTTCATACAAATCCATCAATTCCTTAAAAATGTGCATGGTTCGATGCAGGCGTTCTTCATTTTTGGCAAGTATTTTTTTATTCAAAAAAGAATCCATTCCCAAACGTACAGGAAGACGAAACAACTTCACTTTTCGGAACTTTGGCTTCTGCTCTCCTTTCGTATTAAAAACCTCTCCGATCAACAGTCGTACCGCATTCGACCCAATATCTATCGCAGCTAATCGCATATTCTATTTTTTATTTAAGGCGCAAATTAAAGCTTTTCATTGACAAGTTCAATCCCAGACCAAAGATTGCATCCTTCACCCTAATCTTTTTACAAAGGAATTGTTTTCTTCAAAAGAATGTTATAAATTTGCCACCCACCAAAAGGACAATTAGCTCAGTTGGCTAGAGCGCTGCCTTGACAGGGCAGAGGTCACTGGTTCGAATCCAGTATTGTCCACAAACTTTTTTAGCCCCTTGTTAATCAACGACTTACAGAGGTCGGGGACAAGGCTGGGGACATAGTATAAATATCCAAATTCATTGAGTTTCAATAGAATCATTCGAGGAGAAGAATCCTATCCACGCCACTTTCATCAACTCTTGGACTCTTTCGATGAAAAAATCACTTTTGTTGGTTATTCGGATGAAGAAATTTATACCCATGAAAATAGTAAACACTTGGAGTGTGAAAGTTTCATCTTAAAAAGTGAAAACAAAAAACGTTATCTATCTTTAATTCTTAATTATAATGAGGAGTCTCCTTATGAACTAGAAGTTTCTGAAAACATCATCACAGAATCGGAACATTCTATTTTTGGAAAAAATGGACTTCAGACTATTGTTGGGAAATCACTATTAACAACAAGAATATTTGGCCCATCTAAAAATTTTCTAACCTTTTGGAAATTTCGGTTTAAGAAAAGAAAAGATCAAGTAACTGTAATTGAACTCCAATTTGATTCTGATCTTACGATTATTATAAGTACCTTTTTATTTAATGAGGTGGGAAATGTGTTAAACCATAATATTTTTCATGACTCAAGAATCTTTGTACGCATTGGGAAAAAAATATCCAATGAGGTACTTAAACGTTTGAGTCTATTAGAATTTCAATAAGAACATCTTTCATTGGACAAGACAATAAAAGCAATCCAGATATTAATTTTACGCTCAAAAACGATGGTAATATTTTCTCCTATCACATTGATTCTTTTGGCTCTTGATAGCTAATCCATTGAGAAGGAAATTAAAAAAAGGGATATCCATTTAAGCATATCCCCTACTTCTATGATCATATTATTTTATGTCCCTGGATGAATAGAGTAACTACCATCTCCGTTAAAATCAGTAAAAATAAAGGTAACGAGCCAAGTTCCTGATATACCTGAATCTGATACCCCTGAAAAAGAATCGTTCCCTCCAGCACTTCTTGTTGCATTTAACACTTCTGTTCCTTCTGCATCTTGCATAATAATTTGGACTGAGCCTGTTGGAGTAGTAATGTCAAAATTTGCTGATGCTCTACTTTGTGGATTTACCCAAGCAAAAGAGTACGTTCCAGAATCTCCATTACCTGTAAAATCTGCTGCGGGATCAGTCCCCCCAGAAGTAACTAATACATTTCCTGTATATGTATTTTCAACGACTTCATTATTGTCATATTTCCCAAACTCTGTTTTTTCGCAAGCACTAAGAAAAAATAACATACTGACTAGGAATAAAAAAATTGAATTTTTCATTTGTTTTGGTTTTAAAAAAGTAAATAAATTTTGATTTACAAATTTAAGACCAGTCCTTCCCTATTTCTAAAGTAGAATCTAAATTATCTTACATGACTGCATGTCATTTATATGTCTAAATAAAACCCCCAAAAGTATCTTTGGAGCTAAAATTCATATCTTCTTTGTAAGAAAAAATTAAAAACAGTCACCCTTTGAACTTTCTTATTATAAGAAAAGATCAAAATCTTACAATCTAATTAATTTAAACATGAAGTAATTTTTATGGTTTATTTTCTAAAAAAAGTAATTACTCACTTAACATTATATTTCTACTAACTGGTCAGACTTGATTATGATCGATTTTTTTCAAACATCATTGATATTACATTTACTATAAAATACATATTCGGATTCATGGCAAAGATTGTTGATTAAAGGCCAAAACACTCTTAGTGATTTCAAAGTTCTGTTGGTTTCTTTACGATAAAGCCAACATAAATCATCTAGATAATCAAGTAGAAAAAATATCTATGAAGACCAATTCAAGGACAAAAAGCCCCTAAACATTTTCCTAAAATTAATTCATAGATAAGTACATCGTTGGTTTTCACAATAGAATGGTAAACTTATTTTTATTAATACCTGAATTCAATTTTTCAAATACATTTAGCGTATAAATATATAACTGAAAAATATTGTTTTCCAAAAGAAATAAAAAAGACAAGATAGTCTCCAAAAACAAAAAAATATCCACGCTTCTACTTTTTAAATTAAAAAGAAAAAATAAGTGTTAAGCATTGATATTGTGATCAAAAGACATTATTTTGCAAATGAAGTTCTTTAATAACTTCCATATATCCTCACATTTTATTTTTTTATTATGAAAAAGCACTGGACAATCCTCACGCTCCTTGTTTCTTTTTCATTTCCGCTGTTATATGGTCAATTGACGCATCTAGGATGTGCCAATGACACCTATCGGGAAATGCAACTGAATCTAGATCCTCAAAATTTGATTCGACTTGAAATAGAAGAACGTACATTAAAAGAAACAACTGAAAGAATTTTGTACGATGGCCTTCGGTTTAATTCATCTTCTAATGATGAATATATTATTCCCATAGTTGTACATGTTATTGCACCAGAAGCAAATGATCCTGTCAATATTTCTTATGCTCAAATCCTTTCTCAAGTACAGGCACTAAACGATAACTTTGAAGGCAACTCTAATCCTGATTTTAATATGCCAGAAACGCATATTCGATTTTGTCTTGCACAAAATTCCTTGCCCGATGACTTTGGAAATGTGAATCCTTGGAACGATCCGAATGAACCAGGTGTGATGCGCTATGTGGATGCCGAATTGACCAATAATCAAATCAATGCTGACATCAATGATCAGATGATCGCATTGACCAATCCAACATCCAATAATTTATTCCCATTTGAAAATTATCTTAACATTTGGATCGTAAGTACTATTGCAGGTTCTACAAATGGAACGCTTTTAGGATATGCTCCGAATCCAATTGGACCAGAAACTGGAGATAATTCAGCGGGAAATATCGACGGCGTTATTATCCGAAGTGACGTATTTGGAAGCAATAATTATGGTGACAATTTTGATCTATACAGTAGCAATTACAATGAAGGCAAAGTCTTGGTGCATGAGGTCGGACATTATCTAAGATTGTATCATACCTTCCATAATACCAGTTGTGGTAATACCCCCAATTTACCCTGCGAAGATACAGGAGATTATGTATGCGATACCAATCCTGTAGAAATTCCTAACCAAGATGTTATTAATTGTAATTCTTTTGATGATTGTAACGGGAATACCGAAAACATAACAAACAATCATATGTTTTATGCTATAGACAATTGTCGATTTCGTTTTTCTGATGGACAAATAGATCGCATGCATGCCTACATTGAAAACGCCCGAAGTGAGTTAGTTCAATTGGAAAATTTGGTTCAGGCTGGTCTTTTTGAAAATGGTGGATGCCTTGGCAATATCTTATCCGCTGAATTTGATATGCCTAATAGTATTTGTATTAATGAAAGTATTGAATTTGTGCCCTCGGTACTTACCCCCCAAAATGAAGCCGTAAGTTGGCAATGGAGCTTCGAGGATGGAACAATTATCGACACAGAAACCGCTACTTATATTTTCACTACCATAGGCCCTCAAACCGTAACATTGGCTGTCCAAAATGCTGTCGGAGAAGAAGAAACATTTCAACTGAGTTTTGAAATAATAATCTGCGAATTGGAAACCCCAGAACAAGCCAATTGGTATTTTGGAAAAAACGCCGCCATTGATTTTAGCTCAGGCAGTCCCGTTCCTATCAACAATTCAGCTTTAAATACAGGGGAAGGATGCTTTACCCAAAGTGATGCCAATGGTAATTTGTTATTTTATGGCAATGGCTTATATCTATATAATAAATTTCATGAGGAATATGATTTATCAGATCCTATTTATGGCCTAGAACTTCCAGGAACAATTAATATTGAAAGTGTTTCTCAAAAATTATGTATCCCTGATCCTGCCGATCCCGAAAATAGTTTTTATTTGTTCTTCACCCCATATACTACTAATGTTCCTATGGATCCTGCATTTATCGAAGTAGTTAAGATATCCGTAGAATCAAATGGAATGCTAAATATTTTTGGTGGTCAAAGTTTAGACTTTGGATTAAATGAAAATGATGAAACCTCTCAACCCGCAGAAAGAATTACTGCCATCCCGCATTGTAATCAAATAGATTATTGGGTCATTGGAAATACAACAAGCGGGGATCTCGGTACCCGATTTTATGTATTTCGCGTAAGTCCTACAGGAATAACAAATGGAGACTTTTCAAGCACAATAGCCGATGTTTATCCTCCAGACAATCAAGATAACACGCCTCAATACTTTGAAGGTTTTTTTAGAGATCAAGGATACCTCAAAAGTAATTTGGCTGGAAACCGAATTGCACTTTCCGCAGGATTTAGTAGTAGCAATGGAGGGATTGCCCTATATGATTTTGACCAAGCAACTGGACAAATTGAAAATCAGGAAATCCTAACCGAAGATAATACTTATGGCCTGAGTTTTAGTCCAAATGGCCAATATGTTTATGGCACACATTATATGCAAACATCAAATTTCGATAAAACAATCATCCAATATGATTTAATAAATGGAACTGAAAATGAATTATTTTCTTCTTCAACTCAAGATTTCGCCGCATTACAATTGGGGCCCGATGGGCATTTATACTTTGCAAATGTAAACACCTCATTGGTAGGCCGTATTTTAAATCCAAACAATGCTTCTCCAACAGTCGATTTAATGGCGGTTGATTTTGCTACTATTGATCCTAATATTACGGTTAGGTATGGATTACCTAGTATGGTTGATGCTAAACCTGAAGAAGACTTCATAGCCGATTTTGGATTTGATTATATCGACTGTACTAATATTGAGTTTAACATTGAAGGTTGTTGGGAAGGCAATCAGATCCTATGGGATTTTGGCGATGGGCAAGTAATTGGTCCAAATTTCATCAATGATCCTGCACCCGAAGGAGGAACTTTTTTAAATCCTGTGCATAATTATACCCCAGGAAATTACACGGTAGAACTAACGATTTTAGCAGGATCAGGTCTTGCGATACCTCCTATTTATCAAAATATTCAAATTGTAGAAAATCAACCCGTTGATATTTTTGGAATCACTGAAATTTGTCAAAATGAATGGACTGAATATTTTGTAATTCCAAACCAAGGATTTACTTACGAATGGTCAATTACTGGAGGTGTTTTCGCCAATGGCACCACGCTAGGAACAGGAACCAATGTACAAGTTATTTGGAATAGTTCTGGTACAGGACAACTTACCTTAACGGCCATATCACCATCCTCTAATTGTCCCCCAGTAAGTAGCATATTAGATGTAACGGTTTTAGCACTGCCTTGTGATTTGAATACCTGTAATTTTTCTCTAGATCAAGTTTGTCTACCCAATGGAATGGTTCAAGTTACGGTGTTGAATGAAGAAGGAAATCCTTTAATTTTAGGACAAAACGAAAACACATCTTGGTTTCCTGAGAATCAACCTGACCAAACGCAGATTTTCATGGAATCGGATGTTCCTGGACAGTTTGAATATTCCTCTCCATTTTGTCAACAAACGATTGATTTCATTTCTGATAATTGTTGTGAAATTCAATCCATCAATCCCATTACCGAAATTACAGAATGGTCAAATTATGACTGGATAATTGATGAAACAGTGGTAATACCTAGTGGTCTTGGTTTGTACATTACTGAATGTACACTTCGCTTCACACCAAACGGAAAAATCGTTGTACAAGATGGCGCATTTTTAGAAATTCTAGCAAGTAAACTGACCAATAGCTCTGAAACGTCGTGTCCTAATCCAAATGATTTATGGCCTGGCATTTTTGCTCATGGATCTGCCCATATAAAAACCACATCGTCTACAATTGAATGGGCAGAAGAAGGCATACACTCCTTGAATGGAGCATCCGAAATATTGAACATTAAGTCAACTAAATTTATTAATAATGATATCGGCATTTATGTTGAAAATAGCACTTCAACTATTGATCTCTCCATCATAGATAGTCGATTTACTGGACAAGAAAACAATACCTATGGCATTTATTTAAACACAGTAAATTTAGCAAGCGATGGAATAGAAATTATTGGTAATTTTTTCTCCAATAATGATTATGGAATAAAAGCAAGTCATTTGCGGCAAGGACCAATTTGGATTTATAAAAACAACTTTAGTAGTTCTTCTATTTATTCGATTTATTTAGAAAATAATGTCCCCATTCAAGCCTTGGGTGGTCATTCCAATACGATTATAGAAGGAAACTACTTCAGAAATATTGTTGGAGGAGTTTATAGTTATAGATCAAATAAAATTTCGATACTTAATAATCGAATTGATGGTTTAATAGAGCATGGTTTTCTAATTCGAAATGCAACCTATTATTTCCTCAACAACAATTCTATTTATGGTAATAATTCTTTCCCCATGCTAAATACTGGAATTTCTATTTCGCATAGTGATGAAGTCAATTATTACTCCAATGGCTTAGAGCTAAAGATTCAAAACAATTATATTGAAAAAATAAATACAGGTCTTACCATCAAAGACTATCAAGCCACCCAACACAAAATAGCCATTACGTGCAATCGTTTCAAAACATGTAACAAAGGCATTTTGGTAAAAAATGAAACCTGGAATTTAACCTATCTGAACAATCAAGGTAATTGGTTGTCACCTGTATACAATCGATTTCAGAATACCAGTAATGATATTTTTCTTGAACAACCTTCTGGCACCAATACCGTTTTCCCTTATTACTTTTACCCTAATTGTACTAACATTAATTGTGATGAATATATACCCTTCATTTCTGGTCAAGGAAGTTATAATAATCCGCAAGGTGTAATCTCCAACATTAATAGTATCCCTTGTCAACCTAATATTACAGAAGCTCGATTTGAGCAAATTGGTGGTCAATTTAATTTATACCCAAATCCAAGCAATGGACTTATAAATCTTTCCCTTTCTTTACCCGATTTAAACAATGAAAATTTGGAAATCCATATTTATTCGCCTGATGGCAAAAAATTGCAAAGTCTTTACTCCGTTTATGATGGTCCAACGACTATACCGCTACAAATGAATCGATTTCCAACGGGTGTCTATTTTGTAGAAGTAAAAAGCAAGAATTATTCCTTTAAAGAAAAGTTAATATTGATTAAGTAGTAGGACAAAATAAAAAAATAAGGATATTTTTCATTGGGCATGACGAATAACTTCTAAAAAAAGGATGCAAAAAATAAATCTTTAAAACAATGGATTTAATCCTAACATTTTATAAAATAAAAATCATTTCCAATGCTAAAATCCATTTGGCTTAGTACATTAATTGGA
>JAHDCJ010000097.1:20025-21445 GCA_020629935.1 Saprospiraceae bacterium
AAAATAAAAATCATTTCCAATGCTAAAATCCATTTGGCTTAGTACATTAATTGGAATCCTTTTGACTTCTTCTGGAAATCCATATCCTTGGTTAGACGGCTACGACAGTAAGCAAAATGTTGAACAACAAATTGATACGCCCAAAGGCTATATACGAACATCTCTAGATCCTACTTCCTTTGCACATTGGTTGCGGAACTTGCCCATGAAACCAGCCAATACAAAAGTAAAACTTTATGATGGTACAGAGCGATGGGATCAAGCATCGCAAGTAGGTGTGATCGATTTAGATTTTATTGGAAAGAACTTACAACAATGTATTGATGTGATCATTCGATTGCGTGCAGAGTATTTGAGGTCTGTAGGAAATGCCGATGACATCCGATTTAGCTATACCTGTTGTAAAGAAAAAATTGCTTGGACAAAATGGAAAAATGGTTGGCGAACGAAAATAGTCAAAAGAAATAATCGAGATACTTTCGAATGGATTAAACGAGCAGAATACGATGACTCTCGAAAAAACTTCCTCGATTATTTATATCATATCATGATGTATGCAGGAACCTCTTCCTTAAGCGAAAACATGAAAAAAATAGATCCTTGCGATGTACAGATTGGCGATGCATATATCCAAGGAGGCGCTCCTGGATATGGGCACGGAGTGATTATCGTAGACATGGCCATCTCACCAAGAACAGGAGAAAAAATCATGTTACTAGGTCAAAGTTATAATCCTGCAGAAAATTTTAATATCTTGAAAAGCAATAGTGATCTTTCCCCTTGGTTTCGAGTTTGGTTTGATGAAAAATTAGAAACTCCACATTGGTCATTTACGAATCAACATGCAAGACGTTTTTAAAACAAAAACTAATGAAAACAAACTTTCTTATTTTTGGCACATTGCTCGCTCTCCTTTTTATCTATAGCGGATGTTCTCAGAGTGGCTACAGCGACTTACAAAAAATGGCCATTGATTTTGTTGACATTTTAGAATCTGGCAATGAAAGTCAATTGAAAAAATTTAATTCCCGTATAAGTCCAAATCAAACGATGATCGATTATTTATCTAAACATGAATTTGATTATCAAAAAATCATAAAAAAATATAAGTCGAAAAATGAGCGCGAAAATGTAAACGAAAAAAGATATCAAACCTTTCTTACATTTATGCAATCCTTTCATCCCAAAAGTAAAAAGGGTGGAAAATTACATTTAAAAAATATTGAAATTCATACTAAGCCCAAAGTCATCAACGAAGAACTAGACATTTCTTATGCCGTCTTTGAAATTACCATCAAACAAGGAGAATTACATTCTGTACATAATTTTGGAGAATTGCTAAAGATCAATGGCGAATGGAAACGTTTCTATTAGATCTTCTAATAAATCTAAGTCGAATATTTTTTCGATTTTATAAAAA
>JAHDCJ010000098.1 GCA_020629935.1 Saprospiraceae bacterium
ATACCCATTACAGGAACGAGTACAAGTCAAACGACTTCATTTGATTTAACCTTGACGGTGTATGATACTTCCCCACTGGCTATTTCTTTAGTAAGTCCTGCAAATGGTGATGTGGATGTAGTATTAGAACCAGTGATTACTTGGATGGCGGATGTAAACGCTTTTTCTTATGAATTAGAAATCGCAACGGATGGAAGTTTTTCTAATATTGTTCATTCAGCTACAAATATCATTGGAACTTCTTATAGTGTTCCTGCAGGAGAGTTAGACAATAATACAGATTACTTTTGGCGGGTACGAGGCTTAAATCCTTTTTGTGGCGATGGCCCATATTCGAGTACATTTAGTTTTATTTCTGATCGAACCGTTTGTATAATTTTTACTGCTTCTCAGGATTTACCATTACCTATTACTTTTAGTGGAACACCTACTGTATATTCTCCTTTAAGTGTAGGAGCAAGTTGGTCAACAAATGATGTAAATATTTTAAATGTAGAAGGAGATCATAATTGGATTAGTCAATTAAATTTCTTTATTGAAAGTCCTTCTGGAACAGTTGTCGATTTATATCCTCAGCGATGTGCAAATCAAGATGATTTTAGTTTTAGTTTTGATGATGAAGCGGCTCCAGGCACTCCGCCATGTCCACCAACAGATGGAGGTACTTATCAACCAACAGGAAACCTATCTGACTTCAATGGAGAGCCTGTTTTCGGAACTTGGAAATTAGGAATCACCGATAATGTAAATGGAACAGGAGGAACATTAGATGGGTGGAAATTAGAAATCTGTTATAATGCAGGACTTGTAGGGACAGAAGAAATTCAAACCATACAGTCAATGAAAGTATTTCCGAATCCAGCAACGGATGTAGTCAACTTCGAATTAGATTTAGAAAAGGCACAAAATTATCGAATGGATATTATTTCTATTGATGGAAAACAAATACATGAACAATTAAATGGTCAATTTCATCAAGGGGTAAATCAACTTCAATTTAACACCAATCAATGGGTGCCAGGAATGTATATCTATCGAATTTTTACAGAAGATAGCACACAAGCTCAAACAGGTAAATTTGTAATTATGCCTTAGGAAAAAGATTCGATTTTCTAACTGAGAATAACAAAAAAGAAACAAGTCATTTGAAATACTTGTTTCTTTTTTTTTGTTATATTTAGAAAATTGTATTTTCAAAAACAAATCTCTATTTTATACATTATAAATAAAAATAATTTTTATTTATATGAATATCAATTTAAAAGATACATTTTATTTACTTAAAACTAAAAAAACTTTGGTTTGTTTAAACAAAAAGCTTACCTTTAGCGTTAGAATACTAAACCAATCAAATAAATATTGGGAAATAATAATCCTAATTCTTTCCTCAAAAAAACAACTCTATTGAACAAGCGTAAATTGTTTCCCAAAAAGCAGTTTATTCTTTTTACTTGTATTGGTTTATTATACTAAAACCAAACACGTACATTTCACTTTCATTTTTCATTTGTAAAGACTATGATAAGATGAACATTTTAGTAGAATGTACATTACACATTTATTAAATAAAATTTAAACGGTATATGCAAAGTTCAAGCAAAGTATCTAACCTGTTTAAAGAAAGATGGCTTCCTATTAATTTTGGAAAATCATGCATCCGAAATGTTTATCACATTTCAAGTTACGGTCGTATCAAAAGTGTTGACAGAATTACCGAAACAGAAAAACTTTTAAAAGGTTCTATGAGTCGGAATGGTTTTAAAATGCTAAATGTTCGCTTTGACGACGGGACTAGAGGAGGAAAGTATGTACACAAAATGGTAGCCGAATCTTTTATTAAAGTTCCTACAGAAAAACACAAAATCGTTATTCATCGTGATTTTGAAAAAACGAATAATAAAGTAGGAAACTTAAAGTGGGCAACTCAAGAACAATGGAAAAAACACTTGCTTAAAAATCCCAATTTTTTAGCCGCAAGAAAAAACCAAAAACATAAGCTTTCCGAAGCGGATGTAGTTATGATTAAGAGAATGCTTGCTAGAGGTAAACAAAAGCGTAAAACCATTGCGCGAAAATTTGATGTTTCTGTTACTCAAATCAAAAGAATAGAAACAGGTGAAAACTGGGCTCATGTAGACGCAGGCCTATAATTCGTTTTCTTGTTTAAAACCAATTCAAAAAGAATAATGCCCTTTACAAAGTAAATCGTATTTTGGTAAAGGGCATTATTTTTAGACCTGATTTATTTTTGCCCATTATTTAGTTCTTCCAAATTTCCTTTCCCAAGAATAAATTCAGGAAAAAGCGCCAACGCTTTTTCAAAGTATTCTTTTGCCAAGTCTTTTTTATCTTCATCCTTTGCAATAACACCCAACAAATTTATAGCTGCGGCTTTTAAGGGAACTTCTTGAGATTGTTTATTAAAAAACAATTTTACTTTAGCCTTGTCAATATCGGGATGTTTCAAAATTTTAGCAACCGTCATCTCTGCTTCTTTTTTACTTTGGAGATTATACTGAGCACTAGCTACATCATACAAATATTGTACGTCATTGGTTAACTCAAACAATTTATTAAACTGTTCTTTTGATCTTGATTGATCGCCCATAAATTTAGAGGCGTTGGCAGACAAGGTAAGTATATGCGTATTTTTTTCATCTCGTTGCAAAATCTCATCTGCCAATACAGCTACTTGATAATAACTTTTTCTAGAAAAATAAATTTGAGCCAAGGAGTCTTCCCATTCGTGTGCAGTAGGATCCAACTCTAAAATTCTATATATCGTTTGGGTAGCTACCTCAAAATCACGGTATCTTTTTGACTTTTTATATGTAGCTTCTAATTGATCTTTATGAATAACCTCTTCCCCATTACAGCCAATAAATAGCATAGTAAATAAAAGAAAGATGGCCAATGAAAAACGAAAAATAACATGCATACCTCAATTGATTTTATTAGTCAATTCGTAAAATTGACCCAATTTTGTTCAAAATGAAAAAAAATGAACTGAATTTTATATAAAAAGTACAAATTAACACTTTTCCCTTTTTCAATTGTTAAATTTGTCTATATATATAGAAGTTATCAAGCCTCCCCTCTTTTACGTGATTTTTTTAAAAAGGGTTAAAAAATTAAAAATGAAAAAACAATATCTTTTATTCCTTAGCGTATTCCTGTTATCTGCTTGTGAACAATCCTCCAATCAAGGAAACCAAACCGATAATAAAGAAATAAAAATTGATTATGATAAATATACCTTAGATAATGGTTTAGATATCATCTTACACCAAGATAAATCAGACCCCATTGTTGCAGTTGCCATTCTTTTTCATGTAGGTTCTAATCGAGAAAAAGTAGGACGAACAGGATTCGCTCACTTTTTTGAACACATGCTTTTCCAAGCTTCTGAAAATGTAGGTAAAGGTAATTTCTTTAAAGTCATTGAAGAATTAGGCGGCGATTTTAATGGCGGTACATGGAATGATGGAACCATATACTATGAAGTGGTTCCCAAAAATGCCTTGGAAAAAATTCTTTGGATGGAAAGTGATCGTATGGGTTTTATGATCAACACCGTCACCGAAGCAGTTTTTGAAAATGAAAAACAAGTAGTAAAAAACGAAAAACGCCAGCGAGTCGATAATCAACCTTATGGTCATACTCGCTATGTGATAGACAAAGCGCTTTATCCAGAAAATCACCCCTATAATTGGCAGGTCATTGGAAGCTTAGAAGATTTAGAAAAATCAACCATTGCGGACGTCAAGGAATTTTATGAAAAATGGTATGGCCCTAACAATGCCACGATGGTCATCGCTGGTGATTTTGAAACCGCCGAAGCCAAAGCTATGATTGAAAAATACTTTGGAGAAATCCCTAGAAAAGGAGAAATCGAAAATCTAAGTCCTCAACCTACCTCGGTAAAAGAAACCATAAAATTAATGCATGAAGATAATTTTGCCCAATTGCCTGAACTCAATATGATTTGGCCAACGGTAGAAGATGGAAATCCAGATGCTTATGCTTTAGATTATTTAGGTGAATTATTATCTGATGGAAAACGTGCACCTTTATACAAAGAGGTGGTGGAAAATCAAAAGTTAGCGCCTTCTACTTCCTCTTATAATAGTACCCGAGAAATCGCAGGAACCTTTCAAGTTCGAGTTCGGGCTAATAAAGATACGGACTTAAATCAAGTGCAAAATGCCATCTTTCAGGCAATGGAAAATTTTGAAAAAAATGGTATTGATGATCGAGATATGGAACGCATAAAATATGCTTTAGAAACCGATTTCTATGGTGGCTTGTCTAGTCTATTAGTCAAGTCTTGGCAACTTGCGCAATACAACGAATTTAGAGGTTCACCCGATGAATTACAAAAAGAGATTAAGAAAATTTTAGCCGTATCTAAGGAAGATGTGATGCGCGTTTATCAAAAATATATCAAGGGTAAGCCATACGTAATGACAAGCTTTGTACCTAAAGGACAAGCAGATTTAGCTGTAAAAGGATCTAGCATAGCGGAAGTAGTTGAAGAAACCATTAAAGAGGGCGCGGAAAATGCACCTATGGAAGAAAAAGAAGAAGATTATGCAAAAACCCCATCTAAAATTGATAGAAGCATTATTCCTCCGCTTGGTGATCCTCCAAGTGTCACGAGTCCTACTATTTGGGAAAAGACTTTATCGAATAGCTTATCCGTTTTGGGGATTCCTAACAACGAACTTCCCTTAGTTGAATTTAGCCTTCGAATAAAAGGTGGATTATTAATGGACGACCCCACAAAAATTGGAGTAGCCAATTTGATCACAGATGTGATGCAAGAAGGCACAAAAAATAAAAGTCCTGAAGAATTAGAAGATGCCATTGGCCAATTGGGAGCTACTTTAAACATGCGAACAACAGACGAGTACATTGCTATTTCTGGAAGTTGTTTATCTAAAAACTATGAGGCGGTCATGGCTTTAGTCCAAGAAATGATTTTAGAACCTCGATGGGATGAATCTGAGTTTAGTCGAATCAAACAAAAGACCCTTGCAGGCATTACGCAAGCAGAAGCAAATCCGAATAGTGTTGGACGAAATGTATTTATGAAATTACTTTATGGAAAAGATCATATCCTCTCTAACCGAACGTTGGGAACTCAAGCTTCCTTAGCTACCATTAGCATGGATGATTTAAAGACTTATTATAATAAAAATTTCTCTCCGAATCTTGCGAGTTATCAAGTGGCGGGTGCAGTAACTAAAAAGCAAGTGTTGAATGCCTTGAAGGGATTAGAAGAAGGTTGGGAAAATAAAGAAATCGCATTGCCTCGCCTAGCTCCTCCTAAAACAATAGATAAGCCTGTTGTTTATTTTGTAGACATTCCTGATTCTAAACAATCGATTATACGAATTGGTGCGCCATCCGTAGCAGGAAATAGTGATGAATATTTTGCAACTACTGTAGTGAATCAACGATTAGGAGATGGTTCTTCGGGAAGACTTTTCCAACAATTACGAGAGGAAAAAGGTTATACTTATGGCGCTTATTCCTTTTTTCCAAGAAGAATTAATCCGAGTTATTTTGGCGCAAGTTCTAGTGTACGATCCAATGTAACTACGGAGTCTGTTCAATTGTTTAAAGAAATATTAGAGCGCTATCAAGCGGATTATAATGCCGAAGATTTGGAAAAAACCAAAAGCAAAATGCTTCGTAGTAATGCCTTGGCTTATGAAACCCTAGGAGATAAATTAGGTATTTTACACAACATTTCCACCTATGGTTTACCTCTAGATTATATGAAAAAAGAAGATCAAGTAGTACGTGATATGGATTTAGCCAAAGCCAAAGAAGTCATTGGAAAATTTATTGATCCTTCAAAAATGATTTACATTGTTATTGGCGATGCAAAGACGCAATACACCAAATTAAAAAATGCGGGTTTAGGTGATCCAATACTCATAGATAAAGATGCAGAACCAGTAAAGACCGATATATTAAACTAGTAATTGATTTATTTTTAATAATCGTTTAGGGTTAAGTCATTCAAAAAAAGGAACTGGTCTTTTAGACAAAACAGTTCCTTTTTTAGATTTGAATTACCTCATGGTTAAAAACTATAGGATGAAATTTTTAAAACGAATTGGAATTATCATGATCGTTGTGGCTATAGGTTTAATACTTCCTGGGCTACTTTTTCCATCCTTTGAATATGAAACTCAATTCACTTATGATGCGGCTCCAGATAGCCTCTTTTTTTCACTAACTCAACCTTCCACTTTTAAACATTGGAGATATGGAATTCTCGATGTCAATTTATCCAGTCCTTTTTCTTTTTCTACGAAAAAATACGACCTTTTAATAGGCGATGCCAATGGTCGTCGTCTTTATTTTCAAGAAAAAATATTACATATTCAACCTTCTGAGCAGATTAAGTACGAAACAGAGAGCCCTTCATTTATCAAAAAAACGGAGTATCAACTACATTCGAAAAATGGACAAACTCGGCTAAAAGCAAGGTATCATTTTAAAGGTAAAAATGTGATTTGGCGGAGTCTTTTTTGGTACATAAAAAATCATTTCCAAACAGAAGATCAACAAAATTTAGAGCAACTAAATAGCTTTTTACAAATAGATGAGCTAAAAAAATAATTGTTCATTTTCCTGCTTATTCCAATTAAATTTCGTAATTTTTGATTACAAAGATTTCTTTAGTCTTTCCTATATATATTTTTTTAAAAAAGAGGTTATGTCTTCATCAAAAGGAAAACTTATTGCAGCTATTGGCTTACCAGGTTCTGGAAAATCATCCGTATTAAAAGCTTTGGGTAAAAACTTACAAATTCCTACCTTCCATGAACCAGAAGAATCGGAATATCACGAAGTAGTAAAAAATCGGGCATTATATGGAAGTTTTACGGCAATGACTTGGTTTCGCTCTGCAAGAATTCCTTTATTATACGAAGCTCATCGATTACGTAATGAAGGACAATTGGTTATGATTGACTCCTATTATGATAAACTTTTTGGGCGATGTTTAGAAAAAGAAGGCATGAGTTGGTTAATCAAAAAATCAGATCCTTATTTTCCTGTGATGAAGCGAATCACTCAACTCGATATGGAAATGTTACCTCATGCCGATGTCCTCATTTCCTTTGAATTGGATTATGATACTTGGATTAAATTTCTACAATTGCGCAATCGCGATTTACTAGACAATGATGAATTATTTTTGCAAAGTTATCAAACCCAAGCTCATTTTATTGAAGCCGCAGAATATTATGCAAGGGAATTTGGCTCTCAATTGGTTCGGTTTAAACAAGAATTTTCTTCTTTAGAAGCCTCGGCAGAACGTCTAAAAAAGCAATTAGAATCTTTATCCATTATTGAAATGGCCAATCATTAAAACGCGCTATATCCATTGAATTTTAAATATGGGTATACTTTAAGGTAATTAAAATATTTCCTTAATTTCATTAATCCTTTGAGATTACCTATATTCGTAATCCCTTATCCAAACAACTTTATTTTTTTTTGCAAGATCATATATTAGTTTTTCTTTTTTAATATTAAAAAGTTAACCATGGATAATTATGCCCCACCCAGGCAAATTTTGTTAATCGAAGATAATCCTCAATTCTTTGAACCGCTTCAAACCCTGTTTGAAGAGTTAGATGAAATTTCTTTTTCCATTCAACTAATCAAAAACCAAAATGAACTGGAAGTTTTTTGGAATACAGATACTTTAGTCGAAGAAACCAATCGTCCTGATTTAATTCTCCTCAGTCTAGATTTTTTAAATTCAGAAGGTCTGAGTACTTTAGAAAAAATTAAATCTAATCCTGTATTACGATGCAGTCCAGTGATTGGGATGGTAGAAAAAGATGATGCACCTAAAGCTAATCAAGCCTACCAATCGCATATCAATGCTTTAATTCACAAAAGTCAAGATAAAGAGGAGTTACGCAAGGCTTTTGAAAACATTATTAAGTTTTGGCTTTCCGTGGTTATTCCTTCTCCTGACAAAAAGAATTATTAATCAAAAAAATAACGCCACCCCAAAGCTGGGATGGCGTCGTCTAAAACCCAAAAACACCTTCTTTATCTAGCCACAATCTGTACAGATTGCATCGATGTCCAATTTTTAAATTCATTCGTATAATACAGATATGCCGTAGAGGCTGGAGCATCATAATTCCCCGCTAACTCTGCTTTTAAATCCAAACCAATAATTTTACTTTCACTTGGCTTCATCTGACGGAAATAGAACACCACATTATTTCCTATGATTTCATAGAAATCAATTTTCTTCTTTTCCATCAACTCTTTTAACTGCCAAGGTTGAGCAGATAATCCTGCGGGTATTCCTACAATGGCAATTGTCATCGCTTGACCTTCTGCACTAATATTTTCTAATGTGGTATTTAGTCGCACCGTCTCCCCTACTTTAATTTTATTATTGGTTAATTCTGTTTTCAATTGAATGACACACTCCTCATTGGAGTTTGGCATCGTCGTATTCCAAGCTACGTTTAACGCATAAGGCAAAGGATTTTCTACCCCTTTAAACTTCACTTCTAATGTTTGTTTTCCTTGACCCACATAAGCCGCTAAACCATCAAGAACAATCGGATCTTTTGTACCTGCTGCGTATTCCATTTCCTTCACTTTTTTGCCTTCTACGTAAAATTCAATCGTTCCGTCTTCACTCGTTCGCTTAGAAAACTGTGCATAAGCTACCAATCCTCTTAATGCTAAAACTGTACTATTGGTATTTCCAAATCCTCCATATCCACCTCTAGAATTTTTAAGAAATTGAGCAATTCGATCCGCAGTTAATCGATGTGGATTTTCATCTTTTAATAAGGCACATAAAGCTAAACCTGCCGTCTCAATCTTATAGGCATTTCCTCCAGAACCTGGAGCAGATTTCGATTTTGCATCTAAGTCCCAACTTCCATTTTCTAATTGTAGACTTACTAATTCATCCAGAATCTCTTTAGCTCTTTTGGTATCTTTTGTATTGTATAAGATATTCGCAACTAAACCCAATTGATAAGGGTTTTTCGTTTCTTTAGCTGAAGTATACGCGTGATCAATCTCTTTCTTTAATCCTTCAATACCTGCTTCACTTAAAGCCCAAACAATATATGCGCTCATTGTCGTATTATCTGTTAAACCAAAAGTATGAAGGGCTCTTGGATTGCGTTTAAATTTTCCTGCCCCATCTCTTCTGCTCAACAACCAATCCGTAGTACGTTTAATCATTTTATCATCTACTCCAGGATAAACTTTTTTCATATCTACAAATTCCATTAAGCCATAAGCCGTCAATCCTTCGTGTGCAGGATCTCCACCAAACCATTCAAATCCATGACTTGGTGACTCAAAAGAGGTTAACCGTTGATATCCTTTTTTGATTAAACTTAAAGCACGCTCCTCCATCTTTGGCATACTTTGATCGGTCTTTTGTAAATAATCAAGCACCAACAAATTAGGATAAGTAGAAGAAGAGGTTTGTTCAAAACAACCATGCGGTTCTCTAAGCATCGATTCTAACCCCGAGATCAATTCGCTTACAGTTGATGGATAAGCAGTTAAGGTAACTTGCGTCGAGCCCTTTACTGGATCTTTAATATTTACCTTATAACTTGCTTTCATTTCTTGACCAGAAAAAGCGACAGCCGATGGAAATCCTTTAGGCTTAATGGTCAATTCTTTTTTGATTTTATCTTCAAAACCTTTGCTCTTGAATCCGACTTCAAATGTACTTAAATCAGCAACCTCTTTTACTAAAAACTCCAAGTATAATGTGGTCGCATCTTTCGCTTTTAAATTAATGGCCGTAGGTAAATTACCTTTTGCAATTAGACCTTTAGGTACAGTGATATTTAAATCTCCTGCCACTTCATCATAGGTATTATTCACTAATGTTAACGGAATTTGAATCACATCTTCTGTAACCACCTCCACAGGCATTTTTGCCGAAAGGCTAAATGGTAATTGTGTAAAAAACTTCGCTTCTTTTCTTCCAACCATTCCATCAGAAGCAATGCCTTCGGCAATGATATTAAACGAAGTTATGGCATCTGAAGTATAAAAGGATAAGGTAGCCGTTCCTTTGCGATCTATCACTACATTTCCGTTCCAATACAACGTAGATCGAAAATCAGTACGTTCAGCTTTCTTCGGTGTTTTTACATATTTGGGAGAAGCAAATTCTTTTGCCCGATAGTAAACAATTCTTGGTTCTTCTTCTACCTTTTCTTCTTCTTTAAAAGCAATTCGCTCATCTATAACAACCCCATCCATAAAGCCTTGATCCTTATCTTGCTCGAAGTTCTTTTCTGCAATTTGGGCTCTAGGTTTTGCTACTTCATTTTTAAGGTCTTCCACATTTCGATCATTGCGTTCATTGTCAAATTTCCTTAAATCAACTTCTTCTTCTTCATCCATGATTTCAAACACATCATCATGCACTTCTTCTATCACTTCAGGCGCAGGTGGCGGCGGCGGCGGTATGGCGTTCCCTTTTTGAGGAGCTACTGCCATAGGTTGTACTGCCATATTTTTCTTTCGTCCTCCTCCACGACGATTCACTCCTGCAACAACCATTTCTAGAAGTTGAACTCCATCTTTCATCTCTACATTGATAAGGCCATCTTTATTGATTTTAGCTTTATGTAAATCAACGTTGGTTGTTTCATAACCAATATATTGTACAGAAAGATTATGGTGTTCAGTAGAAACAGGAAAGTTAGAAATATCTACAAAGCCATCTAAATCTGTGATTGCGCCATGATTGGTTCCCGATAAAATCACATTAACAGCGATCAGTCCTTCTCCATTTTCGTCAGTGACTCTTATTTTATTTGGGAAGGCTTTAATTTGTAAAGATTCATTAAATTCATCAACAGAAAGTGTACGGATTAGTTTTCCTTTTGCGTTGGTAACTTCCAATACTTTACCTTCATATAGATTAATTCCTCTAAAACTAAAGGCGCCTTGCTCATTGGTTTTTTGTTTGAAATCTTCTCCTTCAAATCCAATCTTTGCCCCTGGCATAGGTTCACCAAAAGCATCTACAATTTGGCCAGCGATGACCGCACGTTCTCCAGAGAAATTAGCCATTGGTTGTTCGGTATCAATTTGTTCCCAAGTAAATCTTCTCCACCCCGAAGTCATCAATAAATAATCTAGCGCCAATGTTGCTTTTTCTTCTTTTTCATCGAAATAAAAATTAGGCTCTTTTACGTCATCCGCTAAATCTGCTTCCATAAGTAACCAAGAAAGAATATTGCTTGATTTATCATCTGCAAAAGTCAATAATTGATCATCAATTACGGCAATAGAAAGATTGGCGGGCATAGGCATACCGCGTTCATCTTCTACACTAATCGTCATGGTCACCTTTTCTCTAGGTTGATATTGTTCCTTATCCGTTTTGATATCTATTTGAAGTTTTTTGTCTTCATTGACAAAAGCTAATCGTTCTGCTCTTGCAATTCCTTTGCTATCAAAAAGAGTAACTTGAGCAACACCTACAGGTAAGTTTCTTAAAGGAATATCTAAATCTGTTGTTCCACTATTTACCTTAATGGTGTTTGCCGCATAATTATGTCCTCTAACATTTACGGCAACGGTAAGTTCTTCGTTTTCCGTAGATTTAATTTTCAAATTTAACTGCTCATTTTCAGTGCCTACAACTTCTAATCCATAACCTCTTTTCAAGATACTAGGTAATTCATAGGTTTGCTTCACTCCAGCTGGCTTTGTTATTTTTGCGGTATATTTTGCTCCTGTTTTAGGTAATAAATCAAATGCCCCCATTCCCATATGATAACTTGAAAATTGGGCAATTTCTTGCCCAGAATTATCTAGCACGACGCCTTCAATATCTGCGGGTTCTCCAAACTCATCTACTGCCTTAAAACCTACACGCGCTTCTAATTGATTCACTAAATCTCCTCCTTCTGGATAGAAACTTAAATCGATATTATTTAACACAATCGGTACCGATCGAGCGATTGATTCTGTTTGTCCTTGATAATCAATCATCACATTCACTAAACCATCATTGGTCGATAATTTTTTAGGCAATTGAAATCGAATGGTGGCTTCTCCATCTGATCCCGTTTGACTTTTACTTTTCGTCAATTCATTCCCATCAATATTTACCACATAATCAAAAGCTTTAGCCGCTAAAGGTTGATTCGCATTGGTAAACAGAGATAAGGAAGCACTCACTTCATCGCCTGCTCCATAGGCTTCTCGAACAAAGTCCAATTTCATTTTTAGCCTTGGTAAAACTACTTTTTGTACCTGAATATCTTTTTCAAAAAAAGCAGGATCAGGATCATTCTTTTGCCATTCGGTATAGGTTTTAATTTTATATAATCCTCCTACCGCTTCTTCTCCAAGTTCAAAATCTCCTTGGGCTACTCCATTTTTAGCAATCAAGTTTAAGGCCTTTTCTACTGCGCCTTTAGGATTGATTAATTCCACATGAACGATATCTGATTTCAAGGAGGATTTTAAATCTTTTCCATTGCGCACATAGGCAGAAAACCAAATGGTTTCTCCAGGCTTATACATGGGTTTGTCGGCATGTAAATAGACGCGATCTTCGGGTAAGGTATTATTAAACTGTTCTTGTTTGTTTAACAGATCTTTGATAAAATCATTCAGCATTTTTTTATACTGAGTATTGGATGCAAAAAGAATACTCATTCCTATTAAGGCGATTATACTTATTGCAAAAAATCGGGTTTTCGTTTTCATAATATTAAATCTTATTTGAGTATATGGTGTATTTTATTTGATGACCTTAAATACTATTTCATTACTAACTAATAGATATTCTTCTGTTTCATTTTTTATTTCTTCCATTCCCATTTCTTTTCCAACATAAGCTAAAACCCAGCGATGGTTAGGTTCAAATTTATAATAAAACTTAATCGAGTAGGTGCCTATTTCTCTTGGTATTTCGGGAAAAGGAGTCCATTCGTTTAAGGTTACTGAAGTTTTTGGAGACAAAACCTCTACCTCTTCTTTCTTAAAAGAATTCATATTTCCACATCTTTCATAACCTTTTCTTAATGCAGGCATCGTATCAGGATGCATCAGGTTATTTTCTTTTTTGATTATCGACCATCTTACGGTAGGAATTCTCCAGCCAACTTCACTTCCATCTCCTGGCTGTATGATAATTTTTTCTTCTTTGCTATGATTATAAATAGAAACATTTACCTCTGGATATTCATTTTGGGATAAACTTAGAACCTTCTTTTCTGTTTTAATCTTTAGTTCTAAACCTTCATCATTATAAGTAACCAACTCATTCAAGTTATTCTCTTGAAAACTCATCATGAGGATCAAAAGGCATAAAGTCAAAATTATTTTATAAAATTTCATTCTACTTTTTTAATCAAAAATCTTATCTAATTCCTTACCTGTTTAATTCGAAAGTAGGTTATTCCTAACAGGTAACACTCAAATAGATGCAGTACATTTTTATTTTGGTGCAAAGCTTTCCGCTTTTTTATTATTTTTGTATCCACAAATACGAATTATGCTCACAAATGGCTTAGGCCAATCATATAGTTTTCTTAGGAGAAAAATTACACCTTCCTATGTGTATTTCTTTCTTGTACTCCTATTTTTCCTCCCTCAATTGAGTTTTGGACAAAAGATTCAAATGAAAGAGAAGAAAAGAGGATGGGCTTATTTTGATGGTAAAAAAAGGATTACTAATTTTTATGAAGTAATCAAAAACTTTGAAGGAGGTTTAGCCAAAGTGAAAGGGCAAAATGAAAAATGGGGTTTGTTGAACGAACAATTCAGAGAAGTTACCAAGGTGAAATTTGATGAAATCAACATCATTCATGGGAAGGCCTATACCCGACAAGCAAGTAAATATGGATTAGTTACGAGTGAGGGAGAAAAATTAAATTGTGTATATGAAGAAATAGGCCCGCTCAATCCACAAGGTTTTGCTAAAATCAAACAGTTTGGCGAATACGGATTTATTGATTTTGAAGGAAATATTGTGATTTCACCTACCTACACCGCAATAGGAACAAATCTAATCGGCGATGAAGAATCAGGAGATGAGTTTAAGTTTATAGATGGTCTTATTACCGTACAAAAAGAAGAAAAATTTGGAGTGATCAACCAAAACGGACAAATTGTGCATCCTATAGAGTATGAGGCTATTTATTCTTTTAATAAAACCTACTTCGCGTATAAAAAGGATAATCAATTTTATGTGAATGAAAAAGGAAAAACCGCTATGCTAGAAATGGAAGCGCATAAAAACCTTCCATCGATAGTAGATGAATCTCCTCAATTTCCTGGATGTGAGAAAGGTGATAACCTAGAAGCATATAAAGCTTGTGCACAAGAAAAATTGTTTGATTTTATTCAAAAAGAATTTAGTTATCCAAAATATGCCAAAACACTAGGCATTGAAGGAAATGTAGTCATTCAATTTATTGTAGAAAAAGATGGCGAAATTACCAACGCGGTCATTTTAAGAGAAATCGGTGGAGGTTGTGGGAAAGAAGCCCTCCGCATCATTCGGGCAATGCCTAAATGGAATCCTGGAAAACAAGAAGGAAAAACCATGCGAACCCTCGTACAACTTCCTTTTACTTTCAAGATTTAGTTTTGGTCTTGCCTAGATAAAACAAACACCTATGGCAAGGCATTATCTCATTATCTTCTTTATACTATTCAAATTTGGCATTTTGATTGGACAAACTTCCAATCTAGAACCCTTTATAAATCCAAAGGGTAAAATGGGCTTTAAAGATAAAGAAACGAAGCAAATTATTATTCCTCCCAAATATCAATCTGCTCAAATCTTCTTTAGTGGTTTTGCTCCTGTGAGGCGGAAAAATCATTGGTTTTTCATCAATGAAAAAGGAGATAAATTAGGCAAACATCAATTCGATAAAATACAACATTTCAATGAAGGTTTAGCGGCAGTATGTGTCAATAACTTATGGGGATATATAGATACACTTGGCCAAATCGTTATCAAGCCTAAATACCAAAAAGTGGCTCCTTTTCAAAAAGGCTATGCCATTGTTTCTAAAGAAGGAAAAGATGGAGTTATCAACCCCAACGATAGCCTATTGATTCCTTTTCAATATGTGATATCACCTAAACCTATGGGACTGCTATTGACTAAAGGAACGCAACAAGGTTTATGGAATAAATCCAAAGGAATGATTATTCCTTTAGATCATCAAATACTCAACTTTTATGGTGATGGTAATATTCTTTATAGCAAAAAAAACCAAAGCTATGGAATTTATTATAGCAAAATCGAGAAAGATACAGGCCCCATTTTTAATACTTTTGAAATTTTTAACAATCAGTTTTACACGCTGAAAAAAGGCAAATTTTATGGTTTATACGATCTTAATCTAAAAGAAATACTGCCTCCAATTTATGAACGTATTGGTGATCCTTTTGATCCAAATCAATTGCGAAAACGCTTTACTTTTATTCGTATAAAAAAAGAAGGGCTATTGGGCTTTGCCGATGAAAAAGGAAAGATAATCATTTCTCCTTTATATGATTATGTAGAAAACCTTAACCATTCTTCGCGGATAGTAGTCAACAAAGGCAATAAATTTGGTATTATTGATCGAGAAGGTGACCTTATTATACCTGCCGAATTTGAAGATATTCGAAATTATTACAGCGAACAAATTCAAGTAAAAAAAGAAGGAAAATGGGGCTTTTATCATAAGGGCAAAGTCAACTTTGATATCCAACCCGATACTTTAGGAATTTATGAATTAGCAGAAAAAATGCCGCGTTTTAAAGATTGTACAAATCCTAAATATCCGAAGAAAGATTTAGAAAAATGTGCAAACATTGCCTTAGTCAAATTCATACAAAAAGAAGCCCAATATACCCCTCTTGCAAAAGAAGTAGGTATAGAAGGTAATGCCGTAGTTTCTTTTATTATCGACCAAACAGGCGAAATAAGAAATCCTAAAATTGAACGTGATCCAGGCGCAGGACTCGGACAAATGGCCTTAAATGTCATTCAACGAATGCCGAAATGGATTCCTGGGGAGCATAGAGGACAAAAAGTAAATGTGCGTAAACATTTAATCATTCGATTTAGGTTAAAAGACTTAAATTAAAGAAATCTACACTTCTACACTATTAAATTTGATAATCCGATTACATTTAAGGGCTTTTCTCTTTGAAAAAGCAATCAATAAATCATACATTTATATGAATGTGCTTGTGTAAAACAAGTGCGAAGGATGTATTTTCCTAACCACCTTTATTTTTTCGGAAAATTTGAATGGTATGAACAAGTTGTTTTTGGGGCTTTGTTTTTCATGGTTATCGCTTTTCGCTTTTAGTCAAGAGCAATTGACTGTGGAATCTTATTTGGGTTATGAGGTAGGTACCACCTTTACCTTTCATCATGAAATTGTAGGTTATTTCCAGCATGTTGCAGCAAATTCGGAGATGGTCAATTATATCTCCTACGGAAAAAGTAATGAGGGTCGAGATCTTGGTGTCGCGGTTATTTCTTCTCCTGAGAATTTAAAAAACCTCGATCAATTATTGAAAAATAATCGAATTAATACCGGATTAGAAAAAGGCCAAATCCAAGGAAATAATTTAGCTATTTGCTGGTTGAGTTATAATATTCATGGGGACGAAGCTTCTGGAGCCGAAGCGGCATTATCTACATTAGAAGCTTTAGCTACACAAAAAAAATATCAAAACTGGATAGATAATTTAATTATTGTACTTGATCCTTGCGAAAACCCAGATGGCCGAGATCGATATGCACAATGGTATCGCCAAGTAGCCTCCATCCCTCACAATGCTTCTAGAGCATCTATCGAACACAACCCGCCTTGGCCTGGAGGACGAGTCAACCATTATCTTTTTGATTTAAATAGAGATTGGGCTTGGCAGACACAAATCGAAAGCCAACAACGATTAAAATTGTATCATCGTTTTATGCCTCATGTACATGTAGACCTTCATGAAATGGGTTATAATCAACCTTATTTTTTCGCTCCTGCTGCGGAACCATTCCACAAAGACATTACAGAATGGCAATATGATTTTCAAGTTTTAGTTGGAGATAATAATGCGAAGTATTTTGACAAAAAAGGTTGGGCATATTATACCACCGAGGTATTTGATCTTTTTTATCCTAGTTATGGAGACACTTGGCCTATCTTCAATGGAGCCATTGGTTTTACTTATGAACAAGGAGGAAGTCGAAATGCAGGCACTTGCGTAGTGCGGGAAACAGGTGATACCTTGACCTTAAAAGAACGGGTGGAGCATCATTTTACGACGAGTATTTCTACCATTGAAACTACGTATACCAATAGAGAAAAATTACTTCGAGAATTTAAAATCTATTTCGATGAAAATCAAAAAGGAATTGGAGAATATCAAGCGTATGTAATCAAACAAAGTAATGATCCTGATCGCATCAAAGCTATACTAGATTTATTAGACAAACAACGTATTCAATATGGAAAATCGACGATAAGTAAAAGTATAAATGGTTTTGATTATAATGCCAACAAAGAACAGAGTCGAGCCATTGAAAAGGGAGATATCGTGGTACCTTCCGCTCAACCTCAAAGCCGATTATTAAAAGTATTATTTGAGCCTAATGCAGAACTTAGTGATTCGATCACTTATGATCTTACGGCTTGGGCTTTGCCTTTTGCTTATGGTCTTGATGCTATTGCAAGCAAAGAAAAAATTGCGCATAAGTCATTTACGCTTTCTAAGCAAAAGTATGATTATTCAGGGCCAAGTAGAGCCTATGCCTATTTAGCTAAATGGGGCGATGCCAATGATGCTCGGTTTTTAAGTGCATTAATTAATGAAGGAATAAAAGTGCGTTTTGCAGAAAAGCCTTTTCAGTCGGGAGGAACCACTTATGCAAGAGGAACATTGATTATTAATCGTTCAGACAATGCCAATCTAAAGGGTCGGTTTGATGAAATGGTGCAAGCTACTGCCAAGCGTGAATCTAGAAATTTGACGGCGATTTTTACAGGTAAATCGGAAAAAGGGATGGACATTGGTTCAGATGCAGTACGCTATATTAAACCACCTAAAATTGCCTTAATTTCTGGTGATGGCGTCAATCCCAATGCTTTTGGTGAGGTTTGGCATTATTTCGAACAAGTTTTAGGTTATCCAGTAACTATTCTGCATTCTAGCTATATCCGTCGGATTGATTTTTCTAATTATGATGTGATTGTCGTCACTTCGGGTTCTTATGGCGAAATGAATATCCGTAGTAAGTTGACTAACTTTGCGAGTGAAGGCGGAAAGATCATTGCTATTGGAAGTGGAATGTCTTTGTTTAGTTCGGGTTCGACTAAATTAGCTGCTGCGCTCAAAGGAAAAGAAGACAGTGGAGGAAAAGATGATCCATTAATGCGTTATGAAGATCGAGAGCGTGCAAGCATTAGCGAAGGTATCGAAGGAGCGGTTTATCAAGTGTCTTTAGATGATTCTCATCCTTTAGCCTTTGGTGAAGACGGCACCATGCATTTAATCAAGCGCAATTCGAGAGTTTATCCATACCTACAATCGGGATGGAATATTGGCACCTTTAAAAGAGATGCACATGTAAGTGGTTTTGTAGGCAGTCAGATCAAATCAAAAATCCCCAACTCTTTGGCTATTGGTGTAGAGAATTATGGCAGCGGTAAAATTGTGTATTTTACAGACTCCCCTATTTTCAGAGGCTTTTGGCATTCTGGGAAATTAGTACTTGCCAATGCCGTATTTTTTGTAGGGAATTAAAGGCGATTGTTGAGATTTGTGGCTAAGGGAAATAAGGTTTAATCTTTTGGGTTTTATGGTTACATTAAAGGTCATATCCTCCATTCAAAAGCTACTCTGCCGTTTGACAATAATCATAAAAATACATGCGATAGCTGGTGCAAAAATGAAGGGGCAATTCTCGTTTACCCATAGTTAATTTGTAGCGAATAGCTACCGAAATTTCATGTGATTTAATGGACTCTCCAGTAGCTACATAGGTCTTTTCAAATAAGGTACAAAGATCGAGCAAAGCCATTTTCTTATAGGTTGGATTAATGACGATTTGATCGCGTTTGATTGGTTCTGGTGGAGGTGAAGTTTTCATCATAAGATAGAATAATCCTAAGCAGATTAAAATGAGGATCAATGAGAACATTCTATTCTTTGTATAAAATCCTAAAAATATGGCTAAGGCTAATAAAAACAATAAGGCCAAGGTGAAATAAATCGCATTTTCTTTATAAAATGAATTGACTTCCCGAGTGACTTCTTTGGTCTTTGTATCGACATAAGAGTCTCCTCCATCATTTGGATCTTCGAGTCGTTTTACTCGATCAGAAATGGAGATATGATCTCCTCCTCCAATTTTAAATTCTTTTAGATTTTGGGGTAAATATTTATTCAAGAATGTAGGTTCTGCATGTTTAAAGGCCGTTAGGAAAAAGAGTCCCGCAATGAATGGAATCAATAATAAACGACCAAAATTAGAAGAAGCCACCCGAAGCCAAATAAAACTTACAGGGATAATAATCCAACCTAGCCGAATTAAAGAATTGATATCGTAGATATAATCTCCTCTAGGCATACCGATACTCTTAAGCAACCACCAAAAGGTCGTTAATGTAAGGGCAAACCAATCCCATAAAAAGATCAGATTAAACAATGGTAAACCATTGAACCAAGCATATACATTTAATAAAATAAGGAAAATAATTGGGGCAACTACAAAAGCCATAACCGTTCCTACCATACCTCGAGCAAGGTAAATGGCACGGTTTACACTTTTTACCTCCATGTAGTTGTTTACTCTGGAGAGTATAAACAAAGTCAAAAGCGCTACCAAAAGCCAAATCCAATGTGATTGGATATAACCTGTAGGGTCTTTTAAAATCCGATTAAAATGCTCCGACCAAAGTCCTGCATTCATAATAATAGTTGCCAAAATCATTGAAAAGCACCAATGACAGAGGTCTTTTTTTTGAAGTTGTTTTATCAACTTCTTGGTTAATATTCGTTGTCCAATGGTTGTTAGAAAACGGATTCAACCAGAAATGATGTTCAAATATACAATATATTGTTCAAATTTGCTGAATCTTAACATCATCTACCTTTTTCTTAGACGAAGTAGCTGGATTATTTCGACGAAATTAATGTCCTTTTTTAAATAGAAATCGTCCTTCTACTGGTCGATGATCGGAAAGAGAGTTCATTTTTTTTCGCCAATTGGATTCAATTTGAGGCAAACAGCGATCTACAGAATGACAGTTGGTATTATTTTTTCGAATAAAAATAAAATCTATCACTTTGGGTCTATGTCCTTCTTTCTTACTAAAATCACTGGTTTGAAAACCGCAGGTAAAATGATTTTCAAAGGATAAGTCTTTATTAAAGTCTCCATCCTCTGCGTCTAAAATATCTAATGTTTTTTGATAATGCGCTTCTTTGGCTTTGTCGATATTGAAATCGCCACAAATGATTTGAAAAACGCCTTCTTTGGTATAGGGATCAATTAACTCTTCTTTGATTTGTTGGACTTGGCTTTCTCTTATAGCAAAAGGTCCGCCTGCATTGAGATGGGTACCTATAATTTGGAATGGGATTCCTTCTTTTTCTCCTTCAATCATCAAAGCACCTTTTCTGGCCATTTTGTTATCTAAGCCGTATTTTTCTTTGAAAATAATACTTTGAATTTCTGTAATTGGGGTTTTGCTTATGATCCAAATTCCGCTGTTTGTTTTGGCTGTAAATCGCTTTTGATTTGCAGGGCCAATTTGGTAAGGGAATATATCGTTTAGTTGTTTTTTAATGCGTTTTCTGGCGGCTTTTAAAAAGGATTCTTGGAATATGATCAGGTCGTAATTGGAGGTTTTTAATTGTTGGCCGATGGCTTTGGCGCGTTTTCTTTTTCCTGTGATTAAAACCATGGCGGGGAGCATGTAGATGTTCCAGGAGAGGATGTTTAATTCTATGTTTTCTTTGGGATGATTGGGTTGGGCGTAGGTTTCTTTTTTTATGGAAAAGAGGAATAGGGTGAGGAGGGTTATGGTTAGGAGGAGGTGGTTCATGGATAGAGGGTTGGGGGTTGTTTTTTTTATGTTTTTTTTTGTCCTTTTTCTTGATAAAAAGAACGAAAAATCAAGACTTATTTTCTTTCTTAACGCATTTTGAAGGTTGAAAAACCTAAACAAAATAAACTCGCCTGCGGCTCAAACAGTATTTTGTTTTTGACGGTTTTTCAACCTTCAAAATACTAAAAGAAAAGAGGTCGGAGTTGGTTTTCAGGGGTTTGTTTTGTCGAGGGTTGATGTTTTCTGATTTAGGGGTTTT
>JAHDCJ010000099.1:0-15540 GCA_020629935.1 Saprospiraceae bacterium
ATGACACGAATAAAATCAAAGTATAACCTAGAAGGAAAAGTGGCAATTATCACTGGCGCATCCAAAGGAATAGGCGAAAGTATCGCTCGAGGATTGGCTGAACATGGAGCCAAAGTGATTATCAGTAGTCGTAAACAAGAAGCGGTAGATGAAGTAGCTGCTAAGTTTAAAGCCGATGGACTTGAAGCCGCAGGAGTTGCCTGCCATGTAGGACATGAAGACCAACTAAAAAATCTAGTAGAAGAAACCACTCGAATTTATGGAGGAGTTGATATCTTGGTGAATAATGCGGCAACTAATCCTGTGTTTGCCCCAATTGTCCATGCTGATCCTGCCATGTTTGATAAAATAATGAATGTAAATGTTAAAGCGTGCATGATTTTAGCCAACCTATGTCATCCAATAATGGAAAAACGTGGGGGAGGTTCGATAATCAATATTGCTTCAGTCGAAGGTAAAAAACCATCATTTGGTCTAGGTATGTATAGTGTGAGCAAAGCCGCTTTGATTATGCTTACCCAAAGTCAGGCAAAGGAGTGGGGAGGAGATAAAATTAGAGCCAATGCAATTTGTCCAGGATTGATCCAAACCAAATTTAGTGCCGCACTTTGGCAAAATGAAGCACTCTTGAAACAAGTAGAAACACATTTGCCTTCTGGAAGAATGGGCCAACCTGATGAAATGGCAGGATTAGCTGTTTTCTTGGCATCTGAAGCGGCAAGTTATTGTACAGGTGGCTTTTATACTTCTGATGGTGGCTACCTCATATCAGGTTAGAAATAGATTTGAAAATAAAAAATGGGCTTCCGAAATTCGAAAGCCCATTTTTTATTTTGTATCAATGAAGTACTATCCGCCTAATAAAGACTGTAATTTCATTGCAAGGCTCATATTACCTTTGATTTTTACTTTTCCGCCCATAACAGCCATCATAGGATTCATCTCTCCAGCTTTAAGCTTTCCTAATGTTTCTAGGCTAGTGATAATCACACAATCCGCATCTTTGTCTTCTTGTGAAACCAAATTGGTATCACCAGAACCATCAATGTATACAGGGTTGTCGTCTAAAACGAATTTAAGCGTTCCGCCTAGCGCATCTGCAGCTCCAGCTTGTGCTTTCATTTCTTCAATTACTTGATCTAACATGTTAAAATGAGTTTGATTTAATTAGTATATTTTTTTAACGTCGCCAATATACTAAGTTTTTTTTTGAATTTTGGTAAATCAATGACTTAAAGCTTAGCGTTTGCCTTTTTTCAATCAAGAATTAGTCAATTTTTTTTCTTTGTATAGCTCCCCAAGCCATTTGTATCAATAAATTCGCCATTTGATCTAATTGTGCAAATTTAGGGTCGTTGGTCAGTCCTTTGTTGTATCGATAAAAAATTTGCTGCACAATCACCGCAATTTTAAACAAACCAAATACATAATAAAATACTAAATGTTGAATGGGTTGACCACTTTTTTGCGCATACATTTGCACTACTTCTGACCGTGTAGGATTTCCTTCCAACAGGGTAGGAGAGGCTAAAATCATTTTTATCGCATCATTATCTGAAGGCATCGTCCAATAGGCTATCGAAGTGCCTAAATCCATTAATGGATCGCCAAGGGTACACATTTCCCAATCGAGTACGGCATTGACTTCCGTAAATTGATCATTCGCAAATACGATGTTGTCATATTTATAATCGTTGTGAATCAGACAATGATTATATTGTTGAGGCTGATTGGTTTCCATCCACTCCATGACTTGGTGCGCCTCAGGAATTTCCATCGTTGCAGCCTTCAGGTATTGCTTGCCCCAATTGGTAACCTGTCGCGATACATATCCTTCAGGTCTTCCAAGATCTTCTAGCCCCGCAGCCTTATAATCGACTTGATGGAGTTCTATATACGTATCCAACCAACTACTTGCAATTGTTTGAAATGTTGGTGCATCAATTTTTCGCTTCAATGCTTCCTTATAATTCAGAATAATACCTTCCATTTTTTCCATGATATAAAATGGAGCACCTAATATGTCAAGGTCTTCGGTATAGGTATAAGCTTTGGGCGATTTAGAAAATTCCTTTTGTAAATTCGAAAGCACTTTATACTCACGGCCCATATCATGCCCTCGTTTGATAGCTCCAAATGGCGGACGTCTTAAGACCCATTCTTTATCTTCAATTTGAAGTAAATAAGTTAAATTGGAATACCCATTGGAAAATTGTACCACATCCAAAGGGCTATGTAGATCACTTATCAAATTTTGATTGATTAGAAATTGCTTTAATCGTTCTTCATGGAGTTCTTCTCCTTTTCTTACTTGCTGTGGCATAAGGGAAACATTTAATTCAGCCCTTAATTTAAAAGATAAAAATGGATTCTTTTCTTATTTTTAAGAAAAAAATATGAATCGCTTCTTTATTTGTTGTTGTTTATTGAATTTAATAATTTCCTGTCAATCAAAAGCACCCCAAGTAAAATTTGATCAGCCTGTGGCTAGTTTAGGAGAATTAGAAGCTCATAGCAAAGAATTTGAAAAACCAGAGGTGATTAAAGTTACAGATCATGTTTATGTGGCGGTTGGTTTTGGCTTGGCCAATTCCATTTTGATAGAAGGCGAAAATGGAAATATCATTGTCGATTGCTTAGAAAGTGATGGGGTGGCCAAACAAGTAAAAGCTGCCTTTTCCAAAATTAATAATAAACCAGTAAAAGCGATTATTTATACCCATAATCATGCAGATCATATCTTTGGGTCTGGTGTAATGGCTGGTGACGATGATCCCGAAATTTATGCGCATGAATTGACAAATTATTATATTGATCGTTTAGTAAGCGTAGTGCAACCGATTATTAGCATGCGCAGTTTTCGAATGTTTGGTATTTTTTTAGATGAACAAAGTCATATAAATTGTGGTATTGGACCTCAATTAGATGGAGATGAAAACGTAGAACGATCACTGCGTAGACCGACTAAAACATTTACAGATTCGTTAGACCTAGAGATAGAAGGAATAAAGATTAAATTGGTTCATGCACCTGGAGAAACCAATGATCAGCTTTTTGTTTGGTTACCTGATCAACAAGTTTTATTGCCTGGAGATAATATTTACAAAACCTTCCCTAATCTATATACCATTCGTGGGACACCTTATAGAGATGTAAAAGGCTGGGTAAATAGCCTCGATAAAATGCGCCATCTAAAAGCTAAATATTTAGTGCCTAGTCATACCCGACCTATTACGGATGAAGAAGAAATAGAAAAAGTCTTACGTGATTATCGTGATGGTATTCAATTTGTACATGATCAAACAGTACGTCAAATGAATTTAGGTAAGACACCCGATGAAATCGTAGAGATCGTAAAGTTGCCCATTCATCTTTCTTCTTCTCCTTTTTTGAAAGAATTTTATGGTCGAGTGGATTGGTCAGTTCGAGCTATTTATAATGGATATCTAGGCCATTTTGATGGCAATGCAACCACTTTAATTCCTTTGTCGAAAATAGATAAAGCTGAAAAAATGGCGGCTTTAGCTGGAGGAGAAAAAGATTTATTGGCTAAGGCTAAAAGTGCTTTGGGAAATAAAGAATATCAATGGGCCTTGGAACTTGCAGATTATCTTTTAGTATTAGATTTAGAAAATGAAAATGCAAAAGACATTCGCTTCCAATGTCTACAAGCTTTAGGCGAAAATCAATCCAACCCCAATGCTCGAAATTATTATTTGTCTCAAGCCTTAGAAATGAAAGGGCAAGTAAATGATGGGGAAGTACCTCGTCCTCCTGCGATTGTACATACTATCCCTCTAGCTTCTATTTTTCAAGCAATTTCTGTTTACTTAAAAGCGGAAGACTGTCTAGAGTTTGATCAAAAAGCAGTCTTTTATTTTACAGATGAAAAATGTTATTGGTCGATTCACATACGTAACGGCGTAGCGGAAGTACAACCCTTTGCTATGGAAAATCCTGATTTAGAAATTACCACCACTGCTGTAATTTGGAAAGAAATCGCAGCTGAAATTAGATCGCCTACCTTAGCCGTAGCAAGTAGGAAAGTTAAAGTAAAAGGTGGTTTGAATAAATTCAAGAAATTTATGAATTTGTTCTTGCCAGAGTAGCTTGTTTATTAAGCGATCTATGAGTTAAAAATATAAACTCATGGATCGCTTAATTTTCTAGACATAATTAGAGATGATCCGTTTCCCCACAAATCTCATTATCTTTTTTTTCTAAACATTCATCCTCGCATTTCCATTCATTCTTGTCATTTAGATAGCCGAGTGTAACGGTATCAGATTCGTCATCTACTTGTATAACTGTCGCTTGAATTGTCGTACCCTCTTTGATTTCTAAATCACTAGGAAGGTAAGCTTCAATTCCATCAATGTCTACAACAAATCCTCCTTTAGTTCTTCTTTTGATGATTCCTTTTACGGCTAATTCTTCCGATGCTTCAGGAGTTTTAGTACTTGAAAGTGTCATTGACCAAGTCCGCATATGTTTGGCTCTTTTTCTACTCAAAATTAAATTGCTGTCTTTTAAATCCATGATGTTTTTTTTAGGTGAAAAATTAAGTAGGTAATCATTTTTTTTATTTCAATAAAAAATAGAATCACCTTAAAAGCTAATTTGTCTACTTCGTGTTGGAAGGAGTCCTTCATATTTTATTACTAAAAGAATATCTATAATTTCTTCATCAGTAAACAACTGTCGAAACCTAGCCTTTGTAATCGGATCATCTCCGAAATCAATTTGCCATGAACCACCCACGGTAAACCCATTCATATCTCCCCATTGATAAATTTGATCTGCGGTACCTTGAGTTCCGCCAAGTAGATTTCCTGGATTATCTATAGGGGAGAAATTTAAAGTAATTGGATCTAAAGATATACTTTGATCTTTGGTAATAACTAATAATTTTACTCCAGAAACACCGCCCGAACCCGAGATAATAATATCCGATAAATGAGGTGGATAATCGGTCTCAGACGTATCTAAACTAATTTCCATTGGATTGATCGTTTGATCTGGATTATGTAAATCAAACCATTGATCAGGGAAATCAGATTTTAAACTATACATTCGAATTGCATTCATTTCTGATCCTAACCGAGCAATGACTTGTTGCTCATAATTAAAATCATGCATGGCAGTATATTCAATAGTAAATAAAACATCAGCGATGGTGGAATAATCAAATAAATTAGCGGCTTTTTCTAATGTAAATTCCCAACTTGTAGCCACTCCTGCACCCTCAAAAGGATTAAGGAAATGATTAGATTGTTGCATGTCAAATAAACCATTAGTTTCTTGAGCAGCACTCAAAGCGACCATCTCTGGCGTTTGACGAATAATTTTTTCTTGAAAAATATCTCCTCCAATGACCACTCTAGATAATCCTGAATGTTGGAGGGTCGCTTTAATTCCAGCAGTTGGTGGAACTAATGCTAAAACAGAAGTTTTTACTTGACGTACTAAGCGCAAATATTGACCTGGAAAATCATGATCAAACAATTCCATTGGAGTAGAGAAACTAAGTTTTCCTGTGGCTCTAAATGTTTCGAAAGCAATGGGATCTAATTGCGCCAATGAGATTGTTTTAGTTAATTGCAATTTTCGTTTATCCGTATTAATGGCAAATTGATCGAGCTTGTGAATGTCTTGTAATAAACGGGTAGAACCTGTAATTCCTCTGCGATCTTTTACTTCTTCTCCACTAAAATTACTAGCATCTGAAGGGGCATCCCAATAATCACTTTGTATAAAAGGCGGCACCGTTTCTTGTCGCTCAAAGGCTAATTGATTGGCCGCTTGTTGGGCCGTTCCAGTAGAGATTTGTAGGAAATATCCATATACATTTCCTAGAACACCAGACATCCAATCGTATAGTTCCACATTAGTGAATTTGTTTTTCAAAAAGTCAATCGTCTCTTTGGCTTGATCTGCTTCCATTTGAGCAATCTCATATTCTTGACCCACTACTTGTACATGCATTTCTGCTTGTCGAATTTGTTGCGCACCAATGATGACATCTTGTTCTGCCATTGATTTTTGGAAAGTCCATTCTTGTTCTCTTCGCGCATAACTAGCCAATGCGTTTTGAATGCCTGCATGGGTGGAAGAAACACCCGCAAAAGTAGAAACTGCTCCGGCTGCGGAACCTAAACCTTGTCCAACATAACTAAATCCTGCCGCACCAAAATCTATCATTTTTGCCGCACTAATTCCATGAGCAATTGCTGCAATTGCATAACTCGCTGCTGCTGCTACGTTTAGTCCCGCAGCCACAGATTGTAAGGTCATCGCTTTTCGCATTAGTTGCAAGGCTTTAAGTTCATAAGCATTAAGACCTGCATCAATAAAATCAGAATATCCATCAACCATCAACTGCGATTTATTGGCTTGAAGTTCCGCTAAGACCACATGACCTTGCGCTTCTTTAACCCGCATGTTTTGAAGTTTAATGGATGATTTGGCTATGTCTAAATGTTGTTCTGCTTGTAATACATGGTATGCCTCGCTATCTCTTTTTTCTAAGGTAGAGAGGTAGGCACTTTCAATTTGTTGGGCAAGACCTACTAGGTTTTTGGTTTGCTCTATTAAAAATCGGAAACGATATTGGGTAGGTAATGCTTGCGTAAAAGAAGGAAGATTTAGATTTCCTCCAGCTCCAATCATTGGCATTCCAGAAGATGAATCCGTAGGAGCTGCATAAGGTTCCACTTCACGGTAAACACCTGCAATATTCATACAATGTCGAATCTTAAATAAATTTAATGCTGCTTTTAATCGCATCGATTGTATCGCAGGATTTACGGGCACACAAAATTTAACAATTGGTGCAGAAAGTAATACTGTGATAAATTGACCACTTGGCATTTGTGTATACGCTGGAGATACCGGTAATGGAGCAGAAGGATTGACTAACGTTTCACCAGTCATTGGAATTTGATAACCCATAGCAGATTGTACATTCATCATGCCTTCTTCTCTATCTTCCAACATGGTTTCGAAAAGAAGGGGTTTTTCATCTAATGCCTTTTCATTGAGCTCATTCATTAACGTCAATGCCTTTTGTATCTTTTTGCTTAGATCATCATTGGATTTACCAATTTTATTTAAGCCATCAACTCCTTCTTCAATTAACTTCGGATTATCTAAAGCGATCAAGCCGCCAGAAAGTTCTTCCCAGATTTGGGCGAGGTATTCATCTCCAATAATCACTTCCAATTCTCCTAACATATTATCACATGGATAATCGTGTTTGCCTAAAAGATCTAATAAATCCTCGGCCATTCGATAATGCTCTCTAGCTCTTGGAATAGTTTCCGCAGTATCTCTAGTAAACTCGGCATCAGCATAAGCAATGAAACATCGTGCAATAGCTAATAAAGTAAATCGCGTGTAGGTATCTTCTCTTAATACGGCTATACTATGCGGACTTAAAGGATCTTGCATCCAATCTTCATTGCGATTAAAATTGAAGGCATGGAGTGAAGAACTTTCTTCTAATTTTAGCCAAGGATCAATCTTTCGTTTATTGACTTCTAAACTATAATCATAAACGGTGCGAAACCAATCTAAGGCTTCCTGGTAATATCCATCTTTTTGCAATTGTAAAGCAATTTGGATGGGCACAAAATAAGTGACTTCCCGAATATGTTGATAGAGTACCCAATTCGGTTGGCTAATATCAAAGTTGTTATAGAATAAGGCATCATAGTGCATACGTCTTGCCGCATAAGACATATCTTTTGGCTTAATGTTTATCGAGGTAAGATGCGATGGATTGAGTATCTCATGCGCTACGATATTGAAATTAACATTTGAAGCAGCTTCAAGTTTTGATTTACCGCAATTTTGATTTACAGAATTTTTGTACGTGGCATAGGTGAAAGGAGTGTGACTTCCAAAAACCATCTTACCTGCATTAGGCGTAACATAAGCCACATCGTTTGATAAGATTTGCGAATTAAATGATTGATCGTTTGGTCGATGTTTCATATCTACCTGTGGATTTTCATTTTTAATAAATAGCGTAACAATTTGTACTAAATCGATATCATGAATTTCCAGAAGCATATTTTTTGCACCAATCCAATCTAAATTAATATTTTCATCTTCAGAAAAATTATTATCTCGAATCATTCTGAAAATTTCATCTAAAAGCGGTTTTAATATAGCCCAAACTTGATCTTCATTTTGATTCGTTGTTTGCAGAATTTCGTCATAAAGATATCGTGCAACCTGAATAGCATCATAAAGGTTATTATCAAATACTAAATTGTAAAGATGAGATAATACCGTTTTGTAGACTTCTAATATGCTTGGATCAAATGGGAGATGTTCCATTCTTTGGTGCCAATTATCTCTTACCCAAATGGTAATGACATAGATTCCAGCGGTAGTGTAATTCGTTAAATAACCTGAAGTTTGAAAAGTCACTTTAGCATAACGTTGTTGAGTATAACTATTATTACTAAAACGGAAAAACCAATAAAATCCATTATTTTGTTCAATTAAAGAAGTACCTAATGTCGTGTAAGTTTGATTGCTAACACCAGATCCCAAAACTCGAATCTTTCCATCATCCATATTCCCGAAAAAGCGATAAATGACGGAACCTGCGGGTTTAAAACCAGAGGATATTACATCCATAATTAAAACAGAATTGAGCGAAAATGCCGTAGCTACAAGGCTTTTTATTTTTACCGTTTTCCCAATAGAAGAGGGGATGCTCATTATCCAATTTTCATCATGCCATGTCTTCCCGTCAAGACTCAACCATTTTAAATAAATAGCTCCACTTTCTAATTGAATAGCTAATTGAGGGATAGAATTTTGATCATTATATTGTCGAACCACACCATTGAAATCTCTACTTTCTTTTGGCGTGGGAAGCTCTACAAGATTGTCTTCCCAACTTCCCTTTTCTAAATTATAAGTAAGGTAAGCCAATTGTAGTTTTCCTTTGTTTTCTAATTTTAAAAAGAGATAAATATATTTGTCGGTGTAACAACTCGCACCGATGATATCAACTACAGTTTCTTTTTCAAGATAAGGAATAGCATGCCAATACGCGGTAACAACACCTTCATTGGTAAAGCGCCAATACAACTTATTACTTAAAGAAGATTGGGCGAATTGATGATTTTGATTAATTTCATTTTCTTCGTAAAGATGAATAGTCGCTTTCACTTCAAGATGCAAAATATCTTCATGCCATGCCATATATTCATCGGCTACAAGGTCGGCATAAGCAGGCGAAAATCTTCTGCCAGATTGCATGGCTTTTTTTACATCTTTAAATCCTTGCGTATAATTTTTTCTTAAATTTGGAATTAAAATATTTTCAGGATATAAGAAGACAAACATCGCTGATCTCCAATTGCCATACGATCCAATCCAAATCCATTCTTCATCAAAATAAGGGGCATTGAGGGTGGGTTTGAAATCCATTCCGTCAAGCAATCCTTGGCGTAGATTCATTAGCAATATCTGCAAAGATTCTATCAGTTGGGAAACGCGTGTTACTCGATTACAGCATTCATTTTTAACATCAATACTTAAGCGATCAATAAGCATTTCTCCTTGATCTTTAGAAATGTCAATTAGTTGACCAGGCGCTTTGAGATAAACTAAACTTCTATTGAGTAGAGTAAAAGCTTCTTCTTCTGCGGCTTCAATGGCATCTTGTAATAATTGTTTTGCTCCTTCAATTTGATCATATCGCCCTTCTAATTTCTTTTGCCATCTTCTCCGATCTTGTGCTTCTCCAAAAAACTTTTCTAGGGGAGTAGGTTTTGGTGGTGGAAATTGTAAAGGTTTTTTTCTAGCTAATTTGAAATGCTTTGGACTAAGTGCTATGTCCGCATCATTTTCTTCTATATGCCAAGCAGCGAACCCACGTTCAAAATGTACACGCAATAATAACGCTAAGAAATCGTCCTTTTCTTCTTGCAGAATAGGTTGATTATTTTGATTTAATTGTTTAATAGATAATATGAAATCAAATTCAGTTGGTGCCAAATTAAATTGGGTAAGTTCTGGTCGGATATCTTCGCCTGCATTTCTTCTTATAGATAACTCGCTAAGTTGATTGGCTATATCTCCTAAATAATCCTCTATGATACTTTGTAGTTGATTCTGACTAGGATTCGTACCCCATTGACCTTGAATATTTGTCCATTCACTTTGAATTTGATTGAGTCGATTATTATAAATATTGTCCACTACAATCGATCCATTTAGGTCGGTTGGATGTACTAAATAAGGAGTAATAATAGGAAGCTTTAATCGATTTTCTAAAGCTTGTTGCCATTTAATTCTATTGGAAATGGGTGCATTCCAAGGCGACAAAGGTAATTTGATTAATTGGTAAATGGGCTTATTCTCATTACTTTTCCACGTAGGATATAGTAGATTGATTTTTGCAGGTTGAAGTAAAATTAGATAGGCATCCTCCCAAGGGGCATCTGTTTGATTTAAGGCATGGTGGATTTCCATTAGTCTTAAAAAATCCGCTACTTCTAAATGCCCTTCTTCTTTAAGTAGATTTTCTACTCCTGCCACGCCATTATTTAAATCAGCAAATAAATTACTGAAATGGGGCAAACTGCTTCCTGCATATATAGCATTCCAAAGGGTGTCAAAACCATTGTCGGTAGGTGTAATATTAGTCTCTCGTGTAGTTTGTAAAGTAGCTAATAGCTGTTGCAACTCTATTTTTCTTCGTTCGTATTTTTCAACGGAATCTCCCCCATATTCATAATCAGGAAGATCACTTCTATTGATTAACTCAGGATCAATAAATGGGTAGTTTAGATTGCTAACTGGTGTGTGAGTACCCACTTTGGGTTCGGTCAAGGAGAACCAAAATACATTATAATCAAAACGAAGATTCGCTTCTTCTGCGATCCAGTCTTCTTTTTTAGAATTGCAATATGCTAAGGTTGCTATAGAAAGGATTTCTTCAATAACTTCGAAAGGAAGATCAGGTTCTTGACTAAGGGAATAAAGTCGGAGAAAAGCATCAGGTTTTAAATGAAGATTTTCCCAAATTGAATAAATGGTATTTGTTTTGTTTTGGTTGGTCTTTAAATTGTTCGCCAGCGTAGGGAAATCGGAGACCGCAGTATTTACAGGAGTATAACCTGCAGCTGGTGAACTCACCGTGGTAGACCAAAAGCTACTATAAAACGAAGCAAAAATACCAGCAAGATTTCCATTGTTGATTAACACTTGGGTGAGCCCTGCGCCAAAAAGAAGATCGATTTCTCTACGTCTTCTTTCCCATATTTTATATTCAGGAACAGAAGCATCAACAATTCTAAAATCATCCGGTCCAATAATGTTTGGGTCAATAAATGGATGTTCTTTTCTACTAAAGATATCATCCATTTTATCTTGGAGCGCCCACTTGTCTTCTAAGAATTCGGTACGCCAATCTATGAATTGACTTTTTGGTGTCGGACTAATTGGGTCTCTAGTGGTATCTCTATATCCAAATAAAGTTTCTAGTTTACTTTCTGTTAATTGACTGGGATCTTTTACATCAATAAAAAGATCGAATAAACGCGTTAATGAAACCCCAATCCGATCTGCTAATCGTTGTTGGACATTGGCGGTATCTGTACGAGCAGCTCTTAACTCCTGGAAACTTGTACCTAATTTATCTAATAAAATAAAATAAGCCATCTGCAAATAAGCAGGCTTGGTTTCAGGAATATATTGAGCAAGTGGATCATCTTTGTAATATTGTTGAAGAACTTCCGCTACAATTCTTTTTTGGCAAATCATTTCATCCGCAGTATGACAATTTAAAGGGATTTGTCGGATGGGTTGATGCAATAAATTTTCTTCTAGAAAACCAATGTCAATGGGATCACCATTATATTCTAAGTGATTGACTGCATAGTCTAAAAGGTCGGATAAGTATGCGATTGGACTGACGGCGGTTTGGCAATCGGGACAATCACAACTTGGTTTTGTAGGTATACCTAGAAATTTGCCCTCGGCATTTGGCGCACCTGATTTTTCCATAGAGTCACTTGGAGGATTTCCTTTTCCTTGTTGTTGTAGTACTACATTATTGATCCCCATATTGGCTTGAACAGCCGCTTGGTGAATTTGTAGAAGGATCTCTTCGTCACCTAGTTTTTTATTTTTTTGAATAAAATCATCTTTAGTCTTTTTAGCAATCTTTGAAAGACTCGAAAAGCCATTAGTTATTAACTTATGGTTCATTGCTGTTCGGTCAGAAATTAGACTTAAATTTACGTGTGCGTCAATAAGCTGTTTATCTGATGGGTTAATCTTTTCAAAATCTTTATGATTTTGTAGGCCGCCAGCTCTAGCAATTTCTCCAACCGTTTTCCATTTTTTCGAATTAACCAGTTTAATTAATTCGGGATCTGGTTTCGCAAACTTAAAGATCTTTTTGATTAAGACCTCTTTTCGTTTACTTAATTTTGGCGCTTGAAATGAAATCTCTAATGGCTCCAATTGACCCGCCGAAATAGTATGTGTTTGAAGATCTAACACTTGATGGTTATCATCTAAAATTTCGATTTGAAGATTAATCGAATCGCCTTTTTTTATTCCTTTTGGAAAAAAGTAATTGATACTTGATTCGCCATTGGTGTTTGTGGTGGTAAGTAAACTATAATTATCCTCTTCTTTTTCTTTGATTTCACCAAATGTAAATTTTATTTGAGTGTTTGAAACCCTTTCTTTTTTCCTAGTATCAGAAAGTTGAATTTCTAAAATTGCATCTCTTTCAAGGAATTGAGCTAAGGTATTTTCAGCAGGAACAATCGGTTCTCCTTCTCCAATAAAGGCTTCTTCCCAAGTTAAGGGTGAAGGAAGCGTTTGAATATCTATAGCATCTGGATTGTTGATTGGTTCTTCTGGATTTTCTTCTTCTGAAGATGGATTTTCATTTAAGGGAGGAGAGGTAGGAACCTCCTCATTAGGAATTTCTTCATCTGGATAAGGAAGACCTAAACTAAAAGCTACGGCTTCCATCAAGGCATGAAAATCGGAGACTTTGAAAAATTCAAAACTTTCTATGATTTCAAAAGAGTCAAAATGACCGCCATTATTTTCTCTAAATTCAAAGAGTAAAGAAGCCGTCTCTGCATCTAAACGATAATCATTTGGGGGAAATCCCATATGGTTAGTGTTTCTAAGTTCTTGCGGACTTCCAGCACTATTTAAATATTCGAGTGCTATTTCTACGATTTCAGGATTAATTCCTTCGGTTGAAAATCTTGCCATTATATTGAGGTTTTAATTTTTATATTTTTATTTAAAAAGGCCATGAATTTTTAATGCTCTATTGTTCCATGCAGCACCTTCTTTTTGTATTCCATCTTCTGAATAGATGCTCGTATATTTTTCTAGACCTTCACTAAATCCTTCGACCACTTCTTTCATTTGTATACGGTTGTCTTCAATGATATTACCTGCGGCATCTTTTAAGACTTTTCCATTTACCTGTGCATTATTTAATTTATTCACCATAGGTGAGGTAATCTCTATCACACTCTTTGAAAATAGTAGTGTTTTGGAAGAGGATTCGCTAATGTATCCATTTTGTGCTGCGGTCTTAATGCCTTCATCTATTAAAGGCGATGCAACTGTGCCATAAGCAATGTTGGCATAAGAGGCAGTTCCTGCGGTAAATAAAGAAACAGCTCCATCTGCAAACATACTTACTCGTTGATAGCCAGTAAGTCCTTCTTTCATTGTTTTGTCACTAGTGAAGTTGATGTCTACGTTGGCAATTGCAGCACCTATTTTAGCCGCTGGATTATTGGTTCCAATTGCCATTGTGGCTTTGTATAAATACTTCTGCCAGACGAGTCCCTCTGCATCAAATTGAGCATCAATACGTTCTTGTGGCGTTAGTTTTTTTACAGGAACTTTTTTCTCTACAGTTCCAGGAATAACATCTTGTTTATACTTATGATGAAAAGTTTCTACTTCACTTTTTCCCTCATAGGTATGTATTTCTCTTATATAGTCTACCTCCATTTTGTTAAACTCAATAGAAGCAAAGAGTTGGCTGTAAATGGTGTTTTTATTGTCTTGATATTCCCATTGTCCATCTGGGCCTCTCACCTTAGTATGTCTAATTTCTACTTCTATAAGATTAGTATAAAAATAGTCGAACGTTTTTTCTGGTTCGGCGCCATCTAAATCTGTAGCAATAGTCGGTTGATTTCCTGCATATTGATAAGGCGTATATTCTGGATATTTTCTATATAAAGGGTCCACACTAATAAAACGTCCGAGATAAGCCGCATAATATCTTAAGCCATAATAATAAAGTCCAGATTCTTCATCGATTTCTTTATTATTAAACCGATATCTTTTTTTCGCATAGCTACCAAAGCTCGATTCTCCAAAGGGATAAAAGGATTCTCTTGAAATCCATGCCCCATTTGGAGCCAACACGGCTACTGCATTTTTTAGATGATCATAGAGATAATATTTTAAGTTTGGGGTTGGGGTAGCTTGGCTATTGTTGAGTTGATTTTCAATAGGCAATCCATCTCTAAAACGGGCGAATGTCATTCCGTCTACTCCTATGTTATATTCTACATTTTCGGCTACTATTTGTTGTACATCTTTTACATATCGATGAGTCATTATACCTCCTACATAAACTTCGACCTCTAATCGATTTCCTTTTTTGACAATTTTTTTCACTCGATTACCCATGTTGTCATAAAGATAATGGGCATAAACGGAGCTCGGCCCACTACCTGCTTGAATATAAAATGCCCTTAAGTATCCGTCATTATTCCATTCAAAGTATCGATTACCTGCTTCATTGATTAGGCTTCCATTTTCGTCATATTTTAATGAAAATGTATTCATGTTATTTGTGCCAAATTCATAAGAGGTCAAGTGGTTTTTAGGCGTGCCTTGACTTGTTGTTGCTCCATATTTATACGTTTTGGTAAAATTGTTTGTTGTATTAGAAGACAATACTTGATGACGCAAAGATTCCAAGTTCCCAAGATCATCATAACTATAGGAACGCTGATAAGCACGCGTTAAATTGGGGTCGTTGCCTTTAGGTGCATCTTCCCAAGGAATATTACTAAGTGAATAATCACTTTCTCTTCCTGTAGCTGATTGTAGTCGATACAAACTATCATAAGTGTATAACCGATCTAAAGCATTACTACCAAGCGTAGAATTAGGAATTCCACAATTCGGATCACGTTCTTTAATCTTTACAATATTTCCAACTAAGTCAAATTGATATCCTAAATCTTGTCTAGTCGTCCCTGATTTCGGATTATATGTTGTACCATTTTGGATATAACCTTCAGAACGTATTCGTTGAATCCAACCTACATTATTATAAGTCATTCGGGTCATGATATTATTCCCATAGGCAATAAAAGATAGTTTCCTAGATGGGGTATATGCCATTTGATTTATAATCTGTTTTCCGTCAAAAGATTTAGATTTTAATTCTCCACCACGATTAAAAATATTTTCTATTAAAGGTTGATCGCCATTTAAGTTTTC